>CAJPKS010000185.1:0-3610 GCA_905371285.1 Haemophilus sp. HMSC068C11
ATAAAAAACTAACTTTTTTGAGTTAGATCACACTTTTGGTATTTTGTCCGTTTATTCCAGAAAAAAAGTTACTAATTTGTAAACAAAAATGGCAGAATGACAACATGCCCCTATTAATTTAGGGCGTTTTATTTTTTTACTTTCTATTGATTGGAGGATATCGTGCAAACGGTTAATGTCGATATTGCTATTGTTGGCGCTGGTGGCGGCGGTTTACGTGCAGCAATTGCAGCAGCAGAAGCGAACCCTAACTTAAAGATCGCATTAGTTTCTAAGGTTTATCCTATGCGTAGCCATACGGTGGCAGCAGAAGGTGGTGCGGCCGCAGTAATTAAAGAGGAAGATTCCTACGATAAACACTTCCACGATACCGTTGCCGGTGGTGACTGGTTATGTGAACAAGATGTGGTGGAATACTTCGTTGAACATTCTCCAGTGGAAATGACTCAACTTGAACGTTGGGGCTGCCCTTGGAGCCGTAAAGCAGATGGCGATGTAAACGTGCGTCGTTTCGGTGGGATGAAAATCGAGCGTACTTGGTTCGCAGCAGACAAAACCGGTTTCCACTTATTACATACCCTTTTCCAAACATCCATTCAATATCCACAAATTCAACGTTTTGACGAGCACTTCGTTTTAGACATCTTAGTTGATGATGGCCATGCTCGTGGTATGGTGGCGATGAATATGATGGAAGGTTCACTTGTTCAAATCAATGCAAACGCGGTTGTCATTGCAACTGGTGGTGGCTGTCGTGCATTTAAATTCAACACCAACGGCGGTATCGTAACCGGTGATGGTTTATCAATGGCATATCGTCACGGTGTTCCTCTTCGTGATATGGAATTTGTGCAATATCACCCAACCGGCTTACCAAACACTGGTATCTTAATGACTGAAGGTTGTCGTGGTGAAGGCGGTATCTTAGTGAATAAAAACGGCTACCGTTATTTACAAGATTATGGTCTAGGCCCTGAAACCCCAATCGGTAAACCTGAAAACAAATATATGGAACTTGGTCCACGTGATAAAGTTTCACAAGCGTTCTGGCAAGAATGGAAAAAAGGTAACACCTTAAAAACGGCAAAAGGTGTTGATGTGGTTCACCTTGACTTACGTCACCTAGGTGAAAAATATTTACATGAGCGTCTTCCATTCATTTGTGAATTAGCAAGTGCTTATGAAGGTGTAAACCCAGTTAATGAACCAATTCCAGTTCGTCCAGTTGTTCACTACACCATGGGTGGTATCGAAGTGGATTTCAACAGCGAAACTCGCATTAAAGGGTTATTTGCTGTGGGTGAATGTGCGTCTTCTGGTTTACACGGTGCAAACCGTTTAGGTTCTAACTCACTTGCAGAATTAGTGGTTTTAGGCCGTGTTGCCGGTGAATATGCCGCACAACGTGCAGCGGAAGCACAACCAGCAAACCGTGCAGCAGTTGATGCTCAAGCGCAAGATGTTGTGGCTCGCCTTGAAGCGCTTTATAACCAAGAAGGTAATGAATCTTGGTCTGAAATCCGTGACGAAATGGGTACCGTAATGGAAGAAGGTTGTGGTATCTACCGTGACCAAGAAAGCATGCAAAAAGCAGTAGATAAAATTGCTGAGCTTAAAGAACGTTATAAACGTATTCGTGTTGCAGACCGTTCAAGCGTATTCAATACCGATGTACTTTACACCGTAGAATTAGGTTACATCCTTGATGTAGCACAATCTATTGCCAACTCTGCGATTGAACGTAAAGAGTCTCGTGGTGCACACCAACGCTTAGACTACACTGAACGTGATGATGTGAATTATTTAAAACACACCCTTGCTTACTACAATGGCGATGATGCACCGCGTATTGAATACAGCCCGGTGAAAATCACTAAATCTCAACCAGCAAAACGTGTTTATGGTGCTGAAGCAGAAGCGGCAGAAGCGGCTGCGAAAGCTAAGGAGCAAGCAAATGGCTAATTCACCAGTAATGACTGTAGAAGTATTACGCTACAACCCAGAAAATGATCAAGAGCCACATTTAAGCTCTTATCAAGTACCTTATGATAACCAAACTTCTCTTTTAGATGCGTTAGGTTACATTAAAGATAAACTTGAACCGTCTCTTTCTTATCGCTGGTCTTGCCGTATGGCGATCTGCGGTTCTTGTGGGATGATGGTGAATAACAAACCTAAATTGGCTTGTAAAACGTTCTTACGTGATTACAGCGGCCATATGCGTATTGAACCATTAGCAAACTTCCCTATTGAACGCGACTTAGTGGTTGATTTAAGCCACTTTATCGAAAGTTTAGAGGCAATTAAACCTTATATTATTGGTAACGAAGCACCAGCATTAGATGGTAAACCACATCCATCAAAAGAATTGCAAGTAAGCCGTACTAAACAAACGCCGGCACAACTTGAAAAATATCGTCAATTCTCAATGTGTATCAACTGTGGTTTATGCTATGCGGCTTGTCCACAATTTGGTTTAAACCCTGAATTCTTAGGCCCTGCAGCGATTACAATGGCACACCGTTACAACCTTGATAACCGTGACCATGGTAAAGCACAACGTATGCCATTATTAAATGGTAAAAACGGTGTTTGGAGCTGTACTTTCGTGGGTTATTGTTCTGAAGTGTGTCCAAAACACGTGGATCCAGCTTCTGCAATCAACCAAGGCAAAGTGGAAAGTGCCAAAGATTATGTTATCTCAATGCTAAAACCAAAAGGCTAAGGGGAAGAATATGTCAGTAACAGTAAGTAAACGCAAAAAATATGTTCGCCCAATGACGGCTACTTGGTGGCAAAAATTGGATTTCTACAAAGCTTATATGGTACGTGAAGCAACTTCTATCTTTGCTGTGTGGTTCTGTATCGTATTGCTTTATGGTGTACTTTGCCTTGCAAGCAATCCTGTACCAGGCTTAGGTATTGTTGATTTCATTGGCTTCTTAAGAAATCCAATTGTGGTATTCTTAAATATCATCACATTAATTGCGACCTTATATCACACTGCAACTTATTTCGTGATGACGCCAAAAGTGATGAATATCATTGTTAAAAATGAACGTTTACCACATCACGTGTTAAGAAATGCACTTTGGGCAGTTACCGCTGTGATTAGTGTTATCGCATTAATTTTAGTTTATATGTAGGGAGAGAAAAAATGGTCGATCAAAATCCAAAACGCTCTGGTGAACCACCAGTATGGTTGATGTTTGGTGCTGGCGGGACTGTCAGTGCGATTTTCTTCCCTGTTGTGATCTTAATCCTTGGTTTATTGTTACCATTCGGATTAATTGATCCACATAACCTAATTACATTCGCTTATTCTTGGATCGGAAAATTGGTTATCTTAGTTTTAACCATTTTCCCTATGTGGTGTGGTTTACACCGTATCCATCATGCGATGCACGATCTTAAAATCCACGTGCCCGCAGGCGGATTTATCTTTTACGGCTTAGCCATAATTTACACAATCTGGGTATTATTTGCTGTATTAGGTTTGTAATTTAAAACACTAAATTGATAATAAAAGTGCGGTCAAAAATGACCGCACTTTTTTATTCTCAACGAATAACCAAATATTTTCTTATTCTAGAAAAACAAAAAACCCGAC
>CAJPKS010000186.1:0-3594 GCA_905371285.1 Haemophilus sp. HMSC068C11
ATATTATTATCTTAATCTATGCTTCTAATGTAGAAATTGCAAAAAATTATATTACGGTGTATCAGCAGCAAAACCAGCTCCGATTGCAGTATACGTTTCTTCCTTTACCACTTAATACGTATTTTCAACGTCATGCTGATGAGACATTAATTGAGCAATTGAAAACGCTAGCTCAAGATTTATCAGAACAGCATCCTATTCTCATTTTTAATCCAAACCAATATCTAGAAAGTGAAAAAAGCAAAACAGCATGCTTAACCAAAAATGAATTTCCATTAAGACAAGAAGATGAACATTCTCCTTTCTTGTTTCAACCAATCCCCGATTCGATTAAGCCTTATCTGTGGCCTGAAGACAGCAATTCTCAATGTTATGCCATTATCAACGCAGAGGTAAGTGTTTGGTTTCCCCAGCGTTTTGAATTGGATGATATTCAAAGTGCATGTTTATTTAAAGGGGAGGACGGTGAAAGACGAAAAAAGACAGCGCCTTATTTATTGCATTTACCAGAAAATCATCCTTTTGTGGAAGAGTTATGCAGTGAAAGCCCGAAAGGAAAAGAGTCTGAGGATGGATTTCAACAGTGGAATAAATCATTTGGTTTTTTCTTTCGCTCAACCGCGACATTTGATGAGCTGTTGCACCATTTCAGAAAATTTATCTACATGCCGACCTATGACGGACGCTTGCTCTATTTTCGCTTTTATGACCCGACAGTATTGGAAGACCATTTTGACCGTTTAATATATTATCCAAAAAAATTAGCAACTTTTTGGGGGCAAGGTTTAATCGATTCCTTTATTTTGCCTAAGGGAAATGATGTCGTGCATTATATACCTACAATAGATTTGGCTAAAATAACACCAGCTAAGAAACAGTTTGATAAATTTGAATTAAATACAATTGTTGATGAAAGAAATGCTGTATTACTAAAAAATTTGGTTACTGAATTACTGGATACTATCCCAATGCTAAATGACCACTATGACAGAGCGACAATTGAAAAAGTCGTTCAACATTGCTATCGTCTTTGTCAAACTTGTGCTTTATATCAAACTATTGATATTGGATTATTTGCTTTACTGAGTTTAGCCTATGGCAACGTAATTGATATATTAGATCCTGAGAAAAAAATTAATCAAATTTTGCAAAGTGATATCGCAGAACAAAAAAAACGATATCTTATAAAACAACGGATAAGTATTCTAGAAAATCAAAAGATTATCCGTAATAAATTGGGAGCAAATTTACATGGTTAATACCAATGAAAAACCTTTTTATCATCAATTTGAAGAAAAACACCACTCGGAATCCACTGAGACAGGAACAGCAGCTTGTCGCACGGACATTATTATTCACCATAAAGATACCCTTGAGCGTTCTTTACCTAAAGGTATTATGGTAAAGGTTTATGACCAAGATGGTGGTGTTTCTTACGGTGAAATTGATGAAAATGGAGATAGTCACCATTTGAGCGTAAAGTGCGGTCTGATTTCCTGGCAATTAATGAGAGGTCCTGATACCGCACCAAAATACGACCAACATAAAAAAGATGGCAGACAGCTTACTGATAAAGATGAACAAGCATTTTTTAATGATTCAGACGGCTATGTACTTATCAAAGCAAATGATGAAAAAACTGAAGATCCGAGATTACAACTAGCGAAACCACTAAAAGTGTTTGTTTCGGTAAATGCAAAAGAAGTGAAGGCAATTTATCTTCCCCCACCGATTTTATTGAATTTGCGTTTTCGTCAAAATAGTGAGACGAGATTATCTACAAAACAACTTGAACAGATTAAAAAGGATGGTAACACCGCTACTTTGTTTATTCATGGCTACAATGTTTCACTTGGACATATTGGAAAATTTCCACAATCGGAAGATTTTGGCGAGCTTCCAGAATATTCAAACTTACCACCCTCCGATCAGATTCAGCGACCTTATTTGCATTATGATAACAAGGCGATTGGTCAATTGGCGAAAAATACACTTCTTGAGCAAGCGAAAGAGGATGACAATATTTATGTTAAGCATGTTTATGATGAGGTAGATTTAAAAGTTAATGGTCATAAAGCTTTAGGTTGGTTTCCACATGTTGAATATTATTTGAATTTGGCTGCATCTGGTAAATTAAATTATGATGATCCTTTTACTGATTGGGATAAATATCACCGAATTATCGGAGTGACTTGGTCTGGTAGCGTTGATCCTTCCATGGTTTTTTTTCGGGCGGAAATGTATGCTAACGAAGCAGGGCGAGAGCTCGCAAAGGTATTGATAGAGTTATTTAATGAAGGCATTAAAGTTAATATTATTACTCATTCATTAGGCGCCAGGGTTGCATTAAGTGCATTGAATATTTTAGGTGATTTTGACGGGGCCTATAATGAGAAAATTGATAATCTGATTATGTGGGAAGCCGCTGTCGCTGATAATGCAATCACTGACACATATACTCGCGTGAAAAATCCGGTGGCAATGGAACTATTTCCTTATGCACATAAAACAGTGAAATATCTTCGCGTATTGTATTCACAAGAAGATGGAGTGTTGGATGGTGATAGTCGTGGAGGAGATAAGGAATATACTGGTTTAATTGGCGGGGCGTATCCGAAAAAATATACTTCATTAGCAAATACCACCGGAGCATTAAAAGACTACTATACAAAAAATAAGATAGGGGAATTTTATAAAACTATTTCAGAAATCAAACGCTACGGCCAGATACATAAAGGAACACAATGGGGGCAGGATAATCCTGAGGCGACCCCTAAGGGCATGGAAATCAAAAAAGAAATTGCAAGGTTGTTATTAGAGGAAGCTAATACAGTATCTTCGGATTTAAATACTCAATTAAATTATTTAAGACCTTGGAGTCATTTCCGCCGTTTTCGTCTTGAAGACGAACATTTTAAACACATTGTTGATGTATTAACTTATCAGGTGTTTAATAACTGGACAATATACGTAAATGATATGGCAGTGCGTCCAGCTCTAGGTCATCAAGGAGAGAGATTAACTGTTTTAGGTACATGGTTTAATAATAAAGAGTTATCTGAAGCTAGAAAAAAAGAATGGATAGATTCATTTATTACAGCCCAAAATAAAAAACAATTTTGGTTTTGGGATCAAAGTAACTATTTTATTTCCCACTCGGCAATGCGAGAGTGGGAATGGAAAGCATTAGATACCCAAAAGGTATTTCCTGATATCTACAAAGAAAGCTATAAAAATCAAATTATGGATAGATGGATAAAGGCTAATTCAAACTTTGGGAGATATAAAAAATGACTACTAGGCTAAAATTAAGAGTTATTGTATTAGCTGTTATTCTATGCGTTATTTTATTCGCTATATATAAATATTTCAGCACTGCACCGGTACTTTCGTTAAGCGTTTCCAGCGACGGGCGTTATGTTATTAGTGCTCATGCCGCGCAAGATGCAGATCGTCATAAGCCTATTGGTCAGCTAGTATTATGGGATATTGAGAGAAAGGAAAAGACAATACTTGCCCGAAATGCCAACGCATTTAGCGCCTTTTTTATTCCTGATAGCCATGAGTTTATGTGGCAGGATAATAAAAATATTG
>CAJPKS010000187.1:0-3569 GCA_905371285.1 Haemophilus sp. HMSC068C11
GCCTTGGTGGCATATTATATCGTGAAAGGCTATTCAGCGACTGGCGTGTTGATGTTCGGTGGCTTGGTCTTGTTATTCATTTCAGTGCTGATGGGACATTCGATTTTACCGGAAGGCGTGAAAAGCACCGGTTCTACCTATTTTGATATTTTAGAATATGTGAAATATCTACTCGGTAATCGTAGCGGCGGCTTAGGCTTGATGATTATGGTGTTATGTGGTTTCTCCGTGTACATGACCCATCTTGGCGCGAACGATGTGGTGGTGAAATTGGTTTCAAAACCACTCAAAAATATCCGTTCACCTTATATTTTAATGGTGTTTGCTTACTTCCTTGCATGTTTGATGTCTTTTGCTGTGTCATCTGCAACAGGTTTAGGCGTGTTATTAATGGCGACATTATTCCCTGTCATGGGAAACGTGGGGATTTCACGTGGGGCTGCAGCAGCAATCTGTGCATCGCCAATCTCCATTATCCTTTCCCCAACATCGGGTGACGTGGTGCTTTCTGCTGAAATTTCAAAAATTCCTTTAGGTGAGTTTGCCTTTGGCACTGCATTGCCGGTTTCGATTTTTGCGATTTTAGGAATTGCTGTCGCACACTTCTTCTGGCAGCGTTATTTAGATAAAAAAGAAGGTGTACAAGTAGAACGTTTGAATGCAGATGAAATTAAAACCACTGCACCAAACTACTATGCGATTTTGCCATTATTACCAATTATCGGCGTGTTGATTTTTGACGGTAAATGGGGCTTACCAAATTTACACATTGTTACTGTGATGGTGCTTTGCTTTATCATTACTGCAGTAGTGGATTTCTTACGTAGCTTTAACGCGAAACAAACCTTCGATAATCTCGTGGTAGCATATCGCGGTATGGCAGATGCCTTTGCAGGCGTGGTTATGCTTTTAGTAGCAGCAGGTGTATTTGCACAAAGTTTAAGTACAATCGGCTTTATCACTAATTTAATCGACTCTGCACAATCCTTCGGCGGTTCAGCATTCTTTATGATGTTAGTACTTGCAGTGATTACCATTTTAGCCACCATGGCGACAGGTTCTGGTAACGCGGCATTCTATGCTTTTGCAGAATTAATTCCAAAATTAGCCACTCAAATGGGCGTCAACCCAGCGTTCTTAACCATTCCAATGTTACAAGCCTCTAACTTAGGTCGTGGTTTATCACCAGTTTCTGGTGTGGTTGTGGCTGTATCCGGTATGGGAAAAATCTCACCATTTGAAATCGTAAAACGTATGTCTGTCCCAATGTTGGTTGGTTTTATTTGTGTGATTATCGGCACAGAAATCTTTGTTTCCGTTGCCGCCTAGATTGATAGGTAAAAAGAAGGGCTGATAGTGAATATCAGCCCTTTTGTTTTGAGTTAAGTGCGGTCAATTTTCTCGCTGTTTTTGATTTTATGCATTTGATGATTTTCAAAGGCTTTCACCAAATTGGCGACTTTTTCGCCTTCCGGTAAAACCAAATCTTGTGCGATATCATAAAGCGGCACAATCACAAATTCACGGTTTTTCATATCGTAATGAGGCACCGTTAAGCGTTCATTTTGAATGATTTGATCACCATAAAGCAGAATGTCCAAATCCAGTGTACGTTCACCCCAACGACGTAAACGTACTCGACCTTGTTCGTTTTCGATACGTTGCAATTCATCGAGTAAAGCTAAAGGTGGGCGAGTGGTTTCGATCATCGCCACTGCATTTACATAATCCGGTTGATCCTGCGGGCCTAATGGTTTGCTTTGGTAAAATCCGCTCACCGATTTTAATTCGGTATTAGGTAGCGCAGAGATTGCCTCTAATGCCGAATTTAATTGTTCTGTAGGCGTATTTAAATTGCTGCCAAGGGCAATATAAACTTGAACCATTAGTTAGCCGCCTTAGGTTTACGTCTGCGGTAATATTTTTTCTTCGGTGCAGGATGCAATTTTTGTTGCTCTTGAACCAATTGGCGACGTTGTTCTTGATTGCTGAGTTGGTACTCATGCCACCATTTTGCGAGTTCAACGGTTTCACCGCCTTCCACTTCAGCACGCATCGCCAATAAATCAAAGGCTGCACGGAATTTTTGATGTTCCATCGTGCGAGCAGGGTGAGAACCCGTGCGTTTAAGCAATTGTAATTGCAACATCCAAATATCACGAATAACGGATGTATGACGACGAGGTGCGGCTAATGATCGGCATAATTGATCAAGCACTTCATTTGCCGCAAGGGCATAGGCATCGTGATTGTTTAAGCCACCTTCATTTTTCAGCACATCCACTTTTTCGCGTAATGGATACCAGAAGAATGCCGCAAATAAAAAGGCTGGATTAATACGTAATTTATCGGCAATACGTTCATCAGTTGAATTTAACGAAGTTAAAATCATGCGCTCCGCAAGGCTGTCTTCTTTTTCGGTGAAATAGGGCGTTAAGCTTGGGAAAAGCTGTTCAAATAAGCCATATTGGCGAAGTAATTTATAGGTTTTTACGCCATTGCCAGACTGCAATAATTTTAGGCTTTCATCGAATAAACGCGCCGGTGGAATATTTTTCAGCAATGGTGCAAGCTCACGAATTGGCTGTTCACTTGGTTTTTCCAAGAACATATCCAATTTCGCCATAAAGCGCACAGAGCGTAGCATACGTACAGGATCTTCTTGATAACGAGTCACGGGATCGCCAATCAGACGTAATTTTCCGTTTTTCAGATCATCAATTCCGTTGAAATAATCACGCAACGTATTATCTTGCGGATTGTAGTAAAGGGCGTTTACCGTGAAGTCACGGCGTTCCGCATCTTGTTCAATGGTGCCGTACACGTTATCACGCAGTAACATTCCTTCATCGCTTTGTTTGGCTTGATTTTCGCTGCGCGCATCCGAATGGTTGGCACGGAATGTGGCCACTTCGATTACATCGCGACCAAACATAATATGCGCAAGGCGGAAACGACGACCGACTAAACGGCATTGACGTTGGAATACCGCTTGAATTTGGTCGGGACGTGCATTTGTTGCTACATCAAAATCTTTTGGATGTTTGCCCAACAATAAATCACGCAAACAACCACCCACGATATAAGCGTCATAACCTTGACGTTGCAATTTTTCTACCACAGTAATGGCATTACGGCTAAACATACGTGGATTAATGCCAAAATGAGAGGCTTTAACGATATGTTTGTCGTGACGATGCGCTTGGTTATTGGTTTTTTTGTGGTGAGAAGAGGACGGGGCGATCTTGGGTTGTGAACGCTCTGTTTTTGAAACGTTTGGTTTTTCAGCTTTTGGCGCTGTTTTTGGGACAGGCGAATTTATATTGGTTTCAGTTTCTTTTTTAGTTTTTTTACCAAATAAATTTTTTATATAAGTAAGAATAATTTACTCCATTCTCTATGTTAAATGCGCATTTGATAAAAACACGAAAAGTGCGGTTGTTTTTGACCGCACTTTTTCGTTGGGTTATTTGAATCAATTAACCTGCGACTTTTTTTTCTCGAATTTCAGCAATGGTTTTGCAATCGATACAAAGATCAGCAGTAGGACGTGCTTCTAAGCGACGAAT
>CAJPKS010000188.1:0-3507 GCA_905371285.1 Haemophilus sp. HMSC068C11
AGTAAATCTTTTAATTATTTGATTATCCGATGAATAGACTAGAAAAGCTTAATTTGTTTTAAATCAATAAACACACCGATCTACGCCTAAATAGTTATACCTTTTAGCCCTTAAAATCTCGTCAAAATTTCCCCTTGTGGTAGAATACCCGCTGATTTTTAACAAGGTTTTATTTTTAAGGCTGAGACTATGTTTCCTGCTCATCAACTTCAATTAGAACAATTAGCGTGTCAACGTGGCGATCGCATATTGTTCACTGATCTTTCACTGCAATTTCAAAGCGGTGATTTCGTGCAAATTGAAGGGCACAATGGTATCGGCAAAACAAGTTTATTGCGCATTTTAGCTGGCCTTGCACAGCCTGTAGAAGGTAAAGTGCGGTGGAATTCAGACGAGATTACAAAACAACGCGAAGAATACCATCATCAGCTGCTTTATCTCGGCCACCATTCTGGCGTGAAACCTGAATTAACGGCATGGGAAAATTTAAAATTTTATCAGCAGATTAGTCAAAGCCAACAAGGCACCGATATTTTATGGGATGTGTTGGAAACAGTAGGTTTACTTGGACGTGAAGATTTGCCGGCAGCTCAACTTTCAGCGGGTCAGCAAAAGCGCATTGCCTTGGCGAGACTATGGATATCGGAAGCACCACTTTGGATTTTGGATGAACCTTTTACAGCAATAGACAAAAAAGGGGTTGAAGTTTTGACCGCACTTTTTGAAAATCATGCTAAAAAAGGTGGAATGGTGATTTTAACGAGCCATCAGGAAGTACCAAGTAGCCTATTGAAGAAAATCAATCTTGCTGATTATAAATATAACCCTTAGATTTTTATGATATTTTTACAGATTATAAAGCGAGAGCTGAAGATTGCGACCCGTAAGCAAGCGGAAATTTTAAATCCGCTTTGGTTCTTTTTAATCGTGATCACGCTGTTTCCATTAGTCATTGGGCCGGATCCTAAGTTACTTTCTCGTATTGCACCCGGGGTTGCTTGGGTAGCGGCATTGCTTTCTGCATTATTGTCTTTTGAACGATTATTCCGAGATGATTTTATTGATGGCTCTTTAGAACAATTGATGCTTACGGCTCAACCTTTAGCGCTAACGGCACTTGCAAAAGTTGTTGCACACTGGCTATTAACGGGTTTGCCGTTGATTTTACTTTCACCTATTGCGGCGTTATTACTTTCGTTGGAAGTGAATATTTGGTGGGCTCTGGTAGTTACATTATTGGTAGGAACACCGATTTTAAGCTGCATTGGTGCAATTGGTGTGGCATTGACGGTAGGATTGCGTAAAGGTGGCGTATTGCTGAGTTTACTTGTGGTACCATTATTCATTCCGGTTTTAATTTTTGCTTCAGCAATTTTAGATGCCGCTACGTTAAATCTCCCTTATGGTGGACAGCTTGCTATTTTAGGTGCAATTTTGGCTGGTGCGATAACCTTATCGCCTTTTGCTATTGCCGCTGCACTACGAATTAGTTTAGATAATTAATCATCATGACGGTGAAAGTGTGGTCAGATTTTTAACTGTTTTTTATTTTTTGAATTAAGGATCTTTTATGTGGAAGTGGTTACATCCTTACGCAAAACATGAAACCCAATATCACTTATGTGGCAAATTAAGTCCATTTTTTGGTGTGATTGCGGTTTTATTATTGGCTGTTGGCATCGTTTGGGGTTTAGCTTATGCTCCGGCAGATTATCAGCAAGGCAATAGTTTCCGAATTATGTATGTCCATGTGCCTGCAGCAATTTGGTCAATGGGTGTGTATGGTTCTATGGCTGTGGCTGCCATTATTGCGTTAGTTTGGCAAATTAAAGCCGCTCATCTTTCAATGATAGCCATGGCACCGATTGGTGCAATGTTTACCTTTATTGCCTTGGTAACAGGTGCAATTTGGGGCAAACCAATGTGGGGAACTTGGTGGGTATGGGATGCACGTTTAACTGCTGAGCTCATTCTTTTCTTCTTATATATCGGTGTATTAGCGCTTTATTCTGCATTTTCTGATCGTGCTGTGGGCGCAAAATCAGCGGGTATCTTGTGTATTGTTGGTGTGGTGAATTTACCAATCATTCACTTCTCCGTAGAGTGGTGGAATACCTTACATCAAGGGGCAAGTATCACTAAGTTTGAAAAACCTTCGATTGCAACACCGATGTTAATTCCACTGATTTTATGTATTTTTGGATTTTTATTTTTATCCATTTGCTTTACGCTTGTGCGTTACCGCGTTGAATTGCTAAAAGAAGACAGCAAACGCCCATGGGTAAAAGAGTTAGCAAGTAAGCTGAAATAGTTTTTTATTTTTATTTTAGGGAGCGGAAAATGTTTTTCCAAAGTTGGAGTGATTTTATCAATATGGGAGGCTACGGTTTTTATGTGTGGCTTTCCTATGGCATTAGCCTCGTGGCAATGATCATTTTGGCGATACAAAGCGTCAAGGGGCGTAAAGCAGTATTAAAAGAAGTGTTACGCGAGCAACAACGTGAAGCCCGTTTAAACCAAGCTAATAAAGGAAATACGCTATGAATCCAAGACGTAAATCAAGACTTTCGATCATCATCTTTGTGATTTTAGGTATTTCGATTGCGACAGGTTTGGTGCTTTATGCGCTTCGCCAAAATATTGATTTATTTTATACCCCTTCGGAAGTTGTAGAAGGGAAAGACGGAAATCCTGATCAAAAACCTGAAGTTGGGCAACGTATTCGTGTTGGTGGTATGGTGGTTGAAGGCTCTGTTAATCGAGATCCGAAAAGTCTCAAAGTTCGCTTTGATGTGAATGATATTGGTCCATCAATTACAGTTGAATACGAAGGTATCCTGCCGGATCTTTTCCGTGAGGGACAGGGTATTGTTGCGCAAGGTGTGTTAAAAGAACCAACCTTATTAGAAGCAACAGAAGTGCTTGCTAAACATGATGAAAATTATGTGCCGCCAGAATTAGGTGAGAAAATGCAGAAAATGCATAAACCAATGGGGGCAGAACTAAAAGGCGAGAGTGAAGCCGATCGTCGTTATAAAGAAACCCAGCAAAAATCGCAAGAAGGTCGCTAATGATTGCTGAATTAGGAAATTATGCGCTTGCTTTAAGCCTTGCCGTTTCATTCTTTTTAGCCATTCTCCCATTATGGGGGGCTGAAAAAGGTCATCCGCAACTTATGTCATTGGCTCGTCCAATGACTTATGGTTTATTTTTTACTTTAACCATTGCGTTTGCAGCATTGTTCTATCTGTTTGCTGTAAATGATTTCAGTGTGCAATATGTGGTAAATAACTCTAACAGCAGCTTGCCGATTTATTATCGTTTATCTGCAGTTTGGGGCTCACATGAGGGGTCATTATTACTTTGGATTTGGTTATTAACACTTTGGGGTGCAGCAGTAGCCTTATTTAGCAAACACTTGCCACAGGAAGCAGTAGCTCGTGTATTAGGTATTATGGGGATTATTAGCATCGGCTTTTTACTCTTCGTATTATTTACCTCAAATCC
>CAJPKS010000189.1:0-3504 GCA_905371285.1 Haemophilus sp. HMSC068C11
AAGTGGAAGACCGCGATCAACTGCGCCAACTGCTCGCGCAAAATGAAGTCGGCGGCGTGTTTTTTACCACGATTCAGAAATTTGCCCTAAATGAGGAAGAAAGCCGCTTCCCTGTTTTAAATGAGCGCAGCAATATTATTGTAATCAGCGATGAGGCACACCGCAGCCAGTATGGCTTTACTCAAAAATTGCATAACGGCAAATTTCAGGCAGGCTACGCCCGCCATTTGCGCGATGCGCTGCCTAATGCTTCGTTTATCGGTTTTACCGGTACGCCGATTAGCCTAGAAGATAAGGACACGCAAGATGTGTTTGGGCGTTATGTGTCGATTTATGACTTGCAAGATGCAGTGGAAGATGGCGCAACCGTGCCGATTGTGTATGAAGCACGCCAAATCCGCTTAAACGAAAAAGAACACGATGAGCTATTCAAAGAAATTGATGATTTGCTGGAAGAGGAGCAATCCCCGGCCCTGCGTTTGCAGGAAAAATTGCTGGGTTCGCAAGCCCGCCTGGCTGATTTAGCTGCGGATTTTGTGCAGCATTTTGCCAAACGCAATGAAGTCGTCGACAGCAAAGCAATGATGGTGGTTTCCAGCCGTCAGATTTGCGTGGACTTATACAATGAAATCATCAAACTGCGTCCTGAATGGCATTCGGACAATATTAACGAAGGGGTGATTAAAATTGTGATGACGGGTTCGGCTTCCGATGCGCCGGAAATGCAGAAACACGTTTACAGTAAACAGGAAAAACAAACGCTGGAACGCCGCTTTAAAGACCCAAACGATCCGCTGAAAGTCGTGATTGTGCGCGATATGTGGCTGACGGGTTTTGATGCACCTTGTTGTAATACGATGTATATCGACAAGCCGATGCAGGGGCATAACCTGATGCAGGCAATTGCACGGGTTAACCGTGTATTCCGCAATAAAAGCCGAGAAAATGGCGGCTTGATTGTGGATTATGTCGGTATTGCCGAAAAACTCAAAGAAGCAACCCAGCAATACACCAATTCGCAAGGCAAAGGCAAACTGACGGATAGCGTGATTGATGTGTTCTTTAAAATGAAAGAGCATTTAGAATTTATCCGCCACCTGTTTGCAACACCAGTTGAAGGGAAAACCTTTGATGTTCAGACGGCCTTAGAAAAAGATAATCCGCATGATCTTTTGATGGCTATTCGTTTTGCCGCTAACCATATTTTAAGCCTTGATCAATTACCGTTTGATGGCAAAGCGCACGAGCAACATTGGTTTAATAAAAAAGAAACCGAGCCACGCAAAAAAGCCTTTTTGAAAGCTGCTGGATTGGTGAAAAAAGGCTATATGCTGTGTGGCGCATTGGCTGAAGTTGAGCCATACAACCAAGAAATTGCTTTTTATGATGCTGTACGCGCTATTCTCACGAAGCGTGGACAAAATGGTACAGGTTCTAATGAAAGACAGATTTTATTGAAAAAATTGGTCAATCAAGCCGTCTATTCCGAAGGCGTGATTGATTTGTTTGACCTTCTGGAAAAACCGCAGCCACAAATTAGTCTACTTTCTGAAGAGTTTTTGCAGACTATTAAAAATAGCTCGACTAAGAATTTATGGGTTAGCGCGGTGGAGCGTTATTTGGCAAGCGAAATCAAAGCAAAATCAGGCGCAAATCTAACATTGCAAAAAGACTTCGAGCAGCGTTTGAAAGAAGCCCTAAATCAATACCACAACCACAATTTAAGCGTGGTAGAAATTTTGGATGAGCTCTTCAAAATGAGCCAAGACTTCCAAGAACGCTTAGCTTTAGGTGAAAAGCTGGGGCTGAAAAAAGAAGAACTCGCCTTCTACGAAGCCCTCGCCCAAAATCAAAGCGCCCGTGAACTGATGGGCGATGAAGTATTGAGCAAACTTGCCAAAGAAATTACCGATACTTTAAGACGCTCAGTTACCATCGACTGGCAATATAAAGAAGGTGTTCGCGCCAAAATGCGTATTCTCGTGAAACGAGCCTTACAGCGTTATAAATACCCGCCGGATAAACAGGAAGAAGCCGTGAGCTATGTGATTAAGCAAGCGGAGGAAATTGCAGAAGATTTAACCGCAGAAAAATCACTATAGGCGTTAATTTCATATAATAATAAAAAACCGAGCTATTTAGCTCGGTTTCTGTTTTATATCTACCCTATTTTGCTTCAGCTTGGGTCTTTTTCTCTTCAAGTTCTTCCCAACGAAGGAAAGCCGTTTCCAGTTCAGCTTCGGTGTCCGATAATTCTTTAAGCTTAGCATCTGTTACATCATGGGTTTGTTGGAAAAAGTGAGGGTCACCAATTTCAGCTTGAAGTGCGGTAATTTTCTCTTCCAATTCTTCCAACAATTGCGGTAGCTGTTCTAACTCACGTTGTTCTTTGTAAGAAAGTTTAACGGATTTTGGCTTTTGAGAAACAGCGTCATTTTTGACCGCACTTTCCTGTACTTTTAGTGCATCTTTTTTAGATTTTGGGGTCTCTTGCTCTGCTTTCATCGCAAAGTAATTAGCTTGTTGTCCTTTCGCATCAAAGAAACCGCCCACGTATTTATTCAATACGCCGTCGCCTTCAAAGAAATAACACTCTGTCGCGACGTTATCAATAAACTGACGATCATGGCTGACAATCAATAAGGTGCCTTGATAATCAGTGAGGATTTCTTCCAGTAATTCTAAGGTTTCTACATCCAAGTCATTGGTTGGTTCATCGAGAATCAGTAGATTATTCGGTTTCAGTAATAATTTAGCCAATAACAAGCGATTACGTTCACCACCAGAAAGGGCTTTTACGGGTGTCATCGCTCGTTTTGGTGGAAATAAGAAATCCTGCAAATAGCCCAACACATGACGTTTTACACCATTGACCTCAATATCCTGTTTGCCATCGGCAACGTTATCCATCACCGTTTTTTCTGGATCAAGATCAGCACGATATTGGTCAAAATAAGCGATGTCTAATTTTGTACCACAATGAATGCGACCGCTGGTTGGCTTAATTTCACCTAATAAAAGTTTAATAAAGGTGGTTTTTCCACAGCCATTTGGCCCTACTAAAGCTATTTTATCGCCTCGCAAAATGGTCGTGCTGAAATCTTTGAGCAGCTGTTTGCCTTCAATCTCATAACTCACATCTTCCATTTCAAACACGATTTTGCCAGAGCGACTCGAGTTATCTAATTGTAACTTAGCAGTCCCCATCACCTCACGACGTTGGCGACGTTCTTCACGCATGGCTTTTAAGGCGCGCACACGACCTTCATTACGCGTACGGCGAGCTTTAATACCTTGACGAATCCACATTTCTTCTTGCGCTAAACGTTTATCAAATAATTCATTTTGCAACGCTTCAACACGCAAATTCTCTTCCTTGGTCGTAAGATATAAATCATAGTTGCCCGGATAGGACACCAGTTTACCGCGGTCCAAATCGACAATACGGGTCGCCATTTTGCGGATAAAAGAACGGTCATGAGAAATAAACACAATGCTTCCGGT
>CAJPKS010000190.1:0-3501 GCA_905371285.1 Haemophilus sp. HMSC068C11
GTACTAGTCACCCGCCCCGATCAACGAGGAAAAGCCCTAGTTGACCAGCTGAATCAAGCCGGTGTGGTAGCCTTGCATTTGCCTTTGCTTTCTATTGAGGCGGGTGCCGAGTTAGCACAATTACCGACGAAACTTAATCAGCTAAAAAGTGGTGATTATGTGTTTTTGGTTTCAAAAAGTACTGTCGATTTTGCGGATAAAACCCTGAAAGATATTGGCTTTAGCTGGCGTCAAGATTTACAATACTTTACAGTTGGACATAGAACGGCACAGCATTTTTCCTGTCAAACTGAATGTACTGTTCGTTATCCAATAACGTCGGAAAATACTGAAGGTGTATTAAATTTACCGCAAATGGCAGAATTAACAGATAAAAACTTGTTAATTTTACGTGGCAACGGTGGACGAGAATTACTACGTGAACAGACCACACTACGCGGTGCAACTGTTGAGACAGTCGAATGTTACCAACGCACGCCGATTAGTTATAATAACGAAGAGCAAACCAGTATTTGTATTCGTTCTGGTGTGCAAACCCTTGTGGTCACAAGCCTTGAAATTTTGCAGGCGTTAATCAAATTTGTGCCTGAAAATGAACAAAATTGGCTAAAAAATTGCTGTTTAGTCACGGTAAGTCAACGCATTGCGGATGTCGCAATACAACAAGGTTGGCATAATGTGGTGGTTTCCGCTGGTGCGGACAATCAAAGTTTACTTAATACCTTACTTAATGAAGTAACTCCCCTTTCTCACTAAGGAAAAGATATGGCGAAAGAGAAATTAACCCCTGAAACGACAGATGAAATCCAAGAAACAGATGCAGTGGAAATTCAAACTGAAGATCGCGAGCCTGTTGCGCCACGTACACAAACCGTTGTGAAGAAAAGTGGTACTGGATTAAGTTTATTGGCTATTCTCATTGCACTTGGCGTGGGTGGTGCAGGTTATTATTTGGGCCAACAAAAAGTGGATGAATTCCAACAAAAATTGACCGCACTTGAAGCTCAAATCAATAATAAAACCGTGGTTTCAGCACCTGCTCAAGAAGTAAAATTTGATACTACACAGCTTGCTCAGTTAGAGTCTGCGAATAAAGCAACGCAAAACAAAATTGCGCAAGTAGAAGAGCTAATCAATGCCAAATCACATGAGTTAGTTGGCTTACAATCACAAATCAATAAAGTGAGCGCACAAGCTAATGCTCAACAGCCTACTGATTGGTTATTCTCAGAAGCAGATTTCTTGCTCAACAATGCATTGCGTAAATTAGTGTTAGATAATGATGTGGATACAGCGGTTTCACTCTTAAAACTCGCTGATGAAACTCTTGCTAAAGTGAATAACTCACAATCAGCAGCTATTCGTAGTGCAATCAATCAAGATCTGAAACAACTTCTCTCCGTAGCTGGCGTGGATCAAAATGCGGTCATGCAAAAATTATCGCAATTAGCCAATACGGTTGATGAATTACCGGTATTAGATGTGAATTTCGGTGATGATCAAAATGCAACAAAATTATCTGATTCCCTGTCTGACTGGGCGGAAAATGCAGAAAAAAGTGCAACCTCATTCCTAAATCACTTTATTCGTATTTCACCGAAACATGGTGCGGATCGCAAAGAATTATTAGCGCCAAACCAAGATATCTATTTGCGTGAAAACATTCGTTTACGCTTACAATTAGCGATTATGGCAGTGCCTCGTCAGCAAAACGAACTTTATAAACAATCTTTAGAAGCTGTTGCATCTTGGATTCGTAGTTATTTTGATACCAATGCTGAAGTGACTCAAAGTTTCTTAAAATCAGTGGATGAATTATCTGAAGTATCCATCTATGTGGATGTGCCAAGCCAATTACAAAGCTTAAGTATGCTTGATAAGTACTTAAATCGTACACCTTTAGATGTGCAGAAAGTGGAAATTGAAGCAGAAAAAGCGGTTGATAATTCACCAAGAAAAGAAGAAGTAAAACCAGCACCTGAAGCGAAAGCGGAAGAGCCAAAAGCTGAAGAAAAACCCGCTGAAGCACCAGCTGCACAACCGGCAACTGAACCCCAACAATAAGGATAGATAATGTTTAGAGTTCTCTTTTTAATGATCGCCTTACTTGCCGGATTGATTGCAGGGCCTTACCTCTCCGGTCAGCAAGGTTATGTCAGAGTTGAAACGGCAAACACCGTATATGAAATGTCACTCACCACATTAGTGATTCTCTTTGTGGTCACGCTTGCAGTGATTTATTCGTTAGAGTGGTTGGTGACCCGTTTCTTCCGCTTAAGTAGCAATACCTATAACTGGTTCTCTCGCCGTAAACGTGTGAAAGCACAGCGTCAAACCCTTGAAGGCTTGATGAAGATGAATGAAGGCGATTATGCCAAAGCAGAAAAACTGATTGGTAAAAATGCGAAACATTCTGCAGAGCCAGTATTAAATCTGATTAAAGCGGCTGAAGCTGCACAGCAACGCGGTGATGAATTCAGCGCAAACCGTTATTTAATTGAGGCGACTGAACTTGCAGGTTCAGATAACCTAGTTGTCGAAATTGCTCGCACCCGTATTTTATTACAACAAAATAAATTACCGGCTGCGCGCAGTTCCGTTGACAGTTTGCTTGAAATGTCAGATCGCAACAAAGAAGTATTAAAACTTGCTGCTGAAATTTATAGCCGCTCCAAAGCTTATCAAGCTTTAGATGAAATCTTAGATTTAATCGAAGGTTCAGGCTTATTCTCAGCAGAAGAATTTAAAGCGCTTCAACAAGAAACAGAAAATGGCTTGTTAGATGAAAAAATGAATGAAGAAGGCGTTGAAGGTCTGCTTGCATGGTGGGAAGCTCAACCACGCCGTCGTCGCAATGACTTAGAGTTAAAAACAGCTTTAATTCAGCGTTTAATTGATTGTAACGATCATGAGTCAGCTTATGAATTCACGCTTGAAATCATGAAAAAATTGGGTGATAACACCCCAATTAGTCCTGAACTTTGCACGCAAATCACTCGTTTACAAGCAGAAGATAACAGCAAACTGCTCAAACTAGTGGAAAAACGTGCAAAACGTGCGGATGAAAGCCAACGTTGTTGTCTCAATCGTGCATTAGGCTATCTTTATGTGCGTAATAATGACTTCGCTAAAGCAGCAGAAGCATTTAAAGAAGTTACTGCTTGCCCAACCCAGCTCCAACCAAATGATGTCATGATGGCGTCTTATGTATTCGAACAAGCTGGTGACAAAGAAGCTGCAGAAAAAATTCGTCAGGACAGTTTAAAATCAGCCATGTCTATTCAAGACAAACCAGCTGAACAGCAGACTGAACCAAAAACAGATGAAGAACCAACCGCACTTATCGCAAAACGTGATTAAAATAAACAACGACGGGGCTGAATAAAGCCCCGTTTTTTCATTCCCCACCGCCACTTATTTTATTTAAAACCACTTCTTATTAAATTTGTTTATAAGTAATAAATTTCCATTCTTTTCTCACCGATTAAAAATTTTTTACTA
>CAJPKS010000191.1:0-3457 GCA_905371285.1 Haemophilus sp. HMSC068C11
CCGCAGAAAGGATATCAAATAAGTGAGACACAACCGCTTTATTTTTCACGTCATAACGAACAACAGGCGGTTCATCAGAGTCTGTCACCGCGCGTTTGATTTTTTTCGCCACCGATTTTGGATCTTCAAGCAAAGTCACCACGTTATTACGGTTATCATCAGATTTAGACATTTTTTTATCAGGATCTTGCAAAGACATAATACGTGCACCGGCTTTGCCTAAGAAGATTTCAGGAATCGTGAAAATATCACCATAAAGCGCATTAAAACGAGCGGCAATATCACGGGTGATTTCTAAATGTTGTTTTTGGTCATCCCCTACCGGCACGCTTTTCGCTTGGTAAAGTAAGATATCTGCTGCCATTAAAACCGGATAATCAAATAAACCCACGTTAATATTTTCGGCATAACGTGCTGATTTATCTTTAAATTGAGTCATACGGCTCATTTCACCAAAATAGGTGTAGCAGTTTAATACCCAGCTTAGTTGAGTATGTTCTGGGACATGAGATTGCACGAAGATCGTGCTTTTATTCGGATCAATGCCACAAGCCAAGTAAAGGGCGAGCACATCAAGAGTTGCCTTGCGAAGTGCCGCAGGGTCTTGACGTACAGTGATGGCATGTAAATCCACCACACAGAAAATACACTCATAATCTTCTTGCATTTTCACCCAGTTGCGAAGTGCACCTAAATAATTCCCGATAGTTAATTCGCCGGAAGGCTGCACGCCACTGAATACAATTGGTTTTGTCATTGGTTATCCTTTTATTCTGTAAACTGAATTGGCGCTATGATAACAAAAGATAGGGCGTTTTTTAATGATTGAGTTCAAAACAATGTGTAAAAATGCTATATTACGCCAAAAATTTCTGCAGCTCACAATTTATAATCCCAATGAAAAATTATAATGATATGGCTCTGGCACTTGCCGGTGTTTGTCAATCAGTCTTATTAATCAGTCAATTAGCTCAAAAAGGCGAAGTTGATAACCAAGATGCATTCCAAACGACCATTCATTCTCTTCTCATTACTCAACCCGAAGATACATTAGCCGTATTTGGCGGTGATGTTCAACATCTTAAAGTGGGATTAAACACACTTATCGAGCAACTCACCCAATTAAATGACAAAAATTTATTAAATTATTGGGGTAGCTTGTTAGCGTTAGAGAGCAAATTAAACAAGCAACCTGAAATCAAACAAGAACTTGGCCGCCGTATTGCTCGCTTACCGGAACAACTTGCTTATCACGACAATCAATTTGATGATGAGATGTTTTCTATCATGGCAAATATTTATGTCGATACGATTAGCCCTTTAGGTAAACGCATCCACATTATTGGTTCGGCATATCATTTACAGCAACAAAGCGTACAAGACAAAATTCGTGCGTGTTTACTTGCCGGCATTCGTTCTGCCGTTTTGTGGCGTCAAGTCGGCGGCAGCAAATGGCAACTGTTATTTCATCGTAAAAAATTAGTGCAAGCGGCACGACAACTCTACTTAACTTTAAATTAATCCTTGGAGAACTCTTATGCAACTTTCCGCATTAACCGCTCTTTCCCCGATTGACGGTCGTTATCAAGATAAAGCCACTGCATTACGTGGTATTTTCAGTGAATTTGGCTTGCTCAAATTCCGTGTCACCGTGGAAGTACGTTGGTTACAAAAATTGGCGGCGACCGCTGAAATCCAAGAAGTTTCTTCTTTGTCTAAAGAAGCAAACGATTACCTTAATAAAATTGTGGAAGAATTCAGTCTTCAAGATGCTGAACGTATTAAAGAAATTGAACGTACCACGAATCATGACGTTAAAGCGGTTGAGTATTTCTTAAAAGAAAAAAGTGAAGCCTTACCAGAATTAGCCAAAGTCTCTGAATTTATTCACTTTGCTTGTACCTCTGAAGATATTAACAACCTTTCTCATGCTTTAATGTTAAAAACCGCGCGTGAAGAAGTGATCTTACCAGAATGGCAAAAACTGATTGATGAAATCACCCGTCTAGCAAACGAATACAAAACCATCCCATTACTTTCTCGTACACACGGCCAACCAGCCTCACCTAGTACTGTGGGTAAAGAAATGGCGAACGTGGTTTACCGTTTAAAACGCCAATTCAAACAACTCCAACAAAATGAAATCTTGGGTAAAATCAACGGTGCTGTGGGTAACTACAATGCGCATTTATCCGCTTATCCAAATATTAACTGGCATAAATTCAGTGAAGAGTTTGTCACCTCATTAGGTTTAGACTGGAACCCATACACTACGCAAATTGAACCACATGATTACATTGCTGAATACTTTGATGCCGTGGTTCGTTTTAATACCATCATCATCGACTTCGACCGTGACTTATGGGGTTACATTGCGTTAAATCACTTTAAACAGCGCACTATTGCGGGTGAAATTGGTTCATCTACCATGCCGCATAAAGTAAATCCTATCGACTTCGAAAACTCAGAAGGTAACTTAGGTTTAGCCAATGCGGTGATGACTCACCTAGGTCAAAAATTACCAATTTCTCGCTGGCAGCGTGACTTAACCGACTCCACTGTATTACGTAACTTAGGCGTAGGTTTAGGTTATTGTTTAATTGCGTATGCTTCAACCCGTAAAGGTATCAGCAAATTAGAAGTGAACGAACAACATCTACGTGATGAACTCAACCAAAACTGGGAAGTTTTAGCTGAACCAATTCAAACCGTGATGCGTCGCTATGGTATTGAAAAACCATACGAAAAATTAAAAGAGCTGACTCGTGGTAAACGTGTTGATGAAAAAGCAATGCGTGAATTCATCGAAAAACTGGATATCCCAGCCGATGAAAAAGCCCGTTTACAACAACTCACTCCTGCAACCTATATTGGTGCAGCCATTGAGTTAGTGGAAAAACTTTAATAAAGAAAAGGGCAGCGTTTAATGCCCTAAAAAGTCAAAGTGCGGTCAAAAACATCTTAGATTTTGACCGCACTTTTTTATTTCTTCTCTTACCTATTGCATCCTTCACGTTTAATAAACAGCAATCGCGCGTGATCATATACCCAATTAAAAATAAAGGTATAAACGGTCACCATCACCGTTAAGCTGAAATCCATCATAAAAGCTGTAATCCAATCCACTTTTAAAAAGTAAGCAATGATCGGCACGGTGAAAATAAGCAAACCGCCCTCAAATGAAATAGCATGTAAAGTACGAAATATGACGCCTCGCTTTTCTCGCGGCCCCGTAAAGACTTTATCAAGAAAATAATTAAAGATGAGATTCCAGAGCATGGCTGTTAAGGAAACCAGTACCATGGACCCAAAGAGAATAGACACACTTTCTTCTGTAAAGAAATACAAAGCGAAAACAGAAAGCAACACCACCGTGGTTTCAAACAAGATTGCGTGAAAAAGTCGCTCAAGAAAACTCATTTGTCATCCTTTACAAAGCAAAAGTGCGGTCAAATTC
>CAJPKS010000192.1:0-3433 GCA_905371285.1 Haemophilus sp. HMSC068C11
CAAGTATTGAGTAATCATTAATAAAAAAATCGGGGATTAAGTATTTAATCCCTGATTTTTTATTGTTCAACCATTAATCATTATTGGTTTTCTTTATCTGTTTTTAATAAGCCAGATGAACCTTCGGAATAATCACGAGGCGGCTCTTCAGATTTACTTTCTGATGAGGCAGTCACTAGCTCTTGAGTAAATAAACCTTTATTGGCAGGTTTATTACCGAGTAAAGCTTCAGAGGAAACCGCATAGTGACGATACAGTTTTTGATAATCACCAATTAAGGTTTTAAATAATTCAGCACTTTCCGCGAAATGTTTTTCAAGTTGTGCTTGTTTATCGCTTAATTGTGTTTTTACTTCTTTTAGTTCAGCTTCGGTTTGAACTTGTTTTTTGACTGAACCTTTTGTTAAACGTAACAGCAAATAGCCTAAGATTACGCCAACCACAAGCCCAATCACAGCGGCTTGCCATATTTCTGGTATCCATGATTGCATACATTACTCCTTCTTTTGAATTCAGTGTCTAGTGTAAAGGAAAATCGAAAAATTTTCTTTGCGGTTGATCACATTTTGAAAAAGCTGTGTTTACACGGCTGCAATAATAACGATTTCAACTTTCCAATCAGGATCTGCAAGTTTCGCTTCTACTGTTGCTCGGCTTGGTGGATTTTGACTATCGACCCATTCATCCCATGCTTGGTTAAGTTGAGCATAATCTGCCATATCAGCAAGGAAAATTTGCGTGGTAAGAATTTTACCTTTTTCAGAACCAATTTCAGCCAATAATTTATCGATCAGTGAAAGAACTTCTTTGGTTTGCTCGTAAGCATTTTGCTTAACGGTTTTTTCCGGTACTTGGCCTGCAAAATAGGCAGTATTGTTATGAATGACCACTTCAGAAAAGCGTTTGCTTGGTTGAATGCGTTGAATCGACATAATGGCTCCTTTTTGATGAAGATAATTCCATTCTAAAGGTGGTTTTAGACTTTGTAAATCAAGAAATTGTGAGATAAAATAATTGAGAATTTTTATCAACTAAAGGAAACTATGAAACTCCTGATTTCGAATCAATATGGCGCCATTGTGATGGCATTATTGCCTTTTGTTTACGGTATGTTATTAGCTTCACCTGTTTGGGCGCATTTCTTTTTGCTTTTAGCTTGGTTCACCATGTATTTGCTGAGTTACCCAATGCTGAGTCTCTTTAAAGGCAAAAATATGGCAGAATATAAAAAGTGGACAATCATCTATGGTGTCTCAGCTTTTTTATTTGCGCTTCCTGCCATTTTTTATAACTGGCAAATTCTTTTCTTTATTGCAGCCATGTTTCCTTTTGTGTTGGTGAGTATCTATTACACCAAGAAAAAAGATGAACGTAATCTTCTCAATGATTTAGCGGGTATTGCGATTTTTGCCCTTGCAGGTATGGGATCCTATTATTTTTCTGACCGCACTTTTGATGAAAAAATCTGGTGGGTAGCGTTGTATCCAAGCTTATTTTTTATTGGCACGACACTTTATGTCAAATCAATGATGCGTGAACGTAAAAATCCGCTTTATCTCAAAGCCTCTATTATTTTCCATGTGCTTTGCGTGCTCGGTTGCTTGTTTACCCAACAATATGTCTTATCACTTGCTTTTGTGCCGGCGTTAATTCGTGCCATTTATTTACCAACCAAGAAACTTTCGGTTAAGCAAGTTGGTCTAATAGAATTCGGAACATCCGCCATTTTTTTGATTATTTTATTGATAGCGACATTATAAGATGAAGACATTAGCCAAACTTTTACTCCTCACCACGCTCACCTTAAGCAGTTCAGCATTTGCCATGAAAACCATTGATTTGGTTGATAAAGCGCAAATGACGGATCAGCAAAAAATGGATCTGGCGCAAAAACTGGCAGAGAAACAAGATTGGAAAGCGGTTTTTGAAATTATGTATCCTCTTGCGTTGGAAGGTAATTTACAAGCACAAAGCAATTTAGGGATGCTTTATAATTTAGGCCGTGGAGTGGATGAAAATAAAGAGTTGGCTTATTGGTGGTTTAGCGAAGCTGCTGAACGAGGCAGCATTAAGGCTATCAATAATTTGGCAGTCATGTATTTCAACGGCAACAACTATGTGAAACAAAATACCGCTCAAGCGATTAAATTATTTGAAGCCAGTGCAACAAAAGATCCTGATGCTATGCTTACATTAGGGGAAATTTATACCAATCAGAAAGAATTTACCAAAGCCTTTGAATGGTTCCAAAAAGCTGCGAATGCGGGCAGCAATGAGGGGCGATTCCGTTTAGCTCGTTTGTATGAAGAAGGGATTGGAACACAAGTTAATATTGGCTTGGCCAAATT
The DNA here is from genome assembly GCA_905371285.1 of Haemophilus sp. HMSC068C11. Taxonomy (GTDB): domain Bacteria; phylum Pseudomonadota; class Gammaproteobacteria; order Enterobacterales; family Pasteurellaceae; genus Haemophilus_D. The sequence continues at coordinate 2,349 of CAJPKS010000192.1, forward strand.
GCTTTATTTGGAAATTATGAATACGGCGAAAAAGGATGAAATCAAAGAAATCGCCAGACAGCGATTACAACGTTTAAGCTTGTATTAAGAAAAAGTGCGGTTGATTTTAACCGCACTTTTTTTATTTCACCTCCGCCCCTTTTAACCAGCGTCTGACCCAACTGCGGTTTGGCATTAAGTTATGAATCAGATCTTCACTCATTGGTAAGGGCTCGCCATAAATTAAGGAAGCCAGTGTTTCCCCTAAAAACGGCGCAGAAGTTAATCCTCTAGAGCCTAATGCGCCGATTAAATAGAGATTAGGGTAGTTTTCAGCCTGTTCTATTGGCTGCTTACGGCGTCGTAAATTAAACAAATTCTGATATTGTGTTTGCTGAGCTGAAAAATGAGGAACGATACCCATCATTGGTGTGAGGTCACGTACTGAACAACGCACACCGATTCGAGCAAGATTGCCCGATGTATCCACTTCTCTTGTCCAATCTTCAGGAATATTTTGTTGAATTTTTTGTTGGTTTTCTTGTTGTTCGGTTAGGCTAAATTCACGAGTCGCATTATCACGAACATGACTTGCGCCAATACAATGACTGGTTTTCGCTTGATCGACTGGAGTCAGGTAGCCGTCATAGCACAACACGGTTTTGAGTTTAAGTAAGTTTTCCGATGTCGGAATTTGGCTCACTTGTCCGCGAACAGGATAGAGTGGCAGTTTTTGTGTTTGTTCAAACTCAGTGAGTTTATGTCCGTTTGCTAAAACAACCACTTCATGGCAGAAAGTTTCATTTTCAGCTGTGGTGATTTGCCAACCGTATTCTGTTTGTGAAAGTGCGGTTACTTTTTGTGATGTTTTAATCTGGACACCTTGTTTCTCTAAAAAGGCAAAAGCATGCTGAACTAACTGACGTGGTGCAAGCCAAGCGCCTTGAGGAATAAAACCTCCACTAAAAGGCAACGGTAAACCGACTTTTTCGCTTAATTCAGTTTGATTTAAGGACTGATATAAATCAGAAGGTAAATTCAGCTCAGCGATTTTATTTAATTTACTTTCAGCTTTCTCATTGTAAGCACAAAGCGCGACTCCACAG
>CAJPKS010000193.1:0-3408 GCA_905371285.1 Haemophilus sp. HMSC068C11
TTAACTGTAACAAGTTAGATTAAGAAGGCGTATCGAAAGATACGCCTTTTTGTTTTTTATCAATGAATGTTGTTTTTATGATAGAAAGTGCGGTCAAAAATTGTGTCGTTTTGGTATGATACAGACTCATTTTTTATACGGGTGTTTCTATGCAACAACTACCATTTAAAGCCGTTGCCTCTGATCTTGATGGCACGCTACTTAATACCAATCATGTAATTGGTGAGTTTACTATTGATGTATTGAATAAATTAGAACAAAAAGGTGTAGATATTATTTTAGCAACGGGACGTAATCATACAGATGTTGCTTCTATTTTAGGTAAGATTGGAGCCGAGCATGCCGTAATGATCACTTCCAATGGAGCACGAGTGCGTGATCTAAAAGGTAATCTTATTTATAGCAATAGTCTTCCTGAAGAAATTGTGCTTGAGTTGTATAAAATTCCTTTTGATCGCACCAAAATTTGTATCAATACTTATCAAGATGATGGTTGGTTTATCAATACAGATGTGCCTGAATTAGCAAAATATCATAAGGATTCAGGTTTTATGTACGAAGTTGTTGATTTTACAAAGCATCATGGAAGAGGAACTGAAAAAGTATTTTTTATTGCTCATGATCCTAAAGATCTAATCGAACTAGAAGATTACCTTAGAACACATTTCGGAGATAAAACCACAATTGTTTATTCAGCGGTAACTTGCTTAGAGGTGATGAACAAAAATGTATCGAAAGGTGATGCATTAGCTCATCTATTAGAAAATAGAAATTATGGATTAAAAGATTGTATTGCTTTTGGCGATGGCCAGAATGATGTTGAAATGCTTTCTTGGGTTGGTAAAGGTTATGTAATGGCAAATGCTGATTCTCGTTTAAAAGAAGCTTGTCCTGAACTGGAAGAGATCGGGTTCAATAAAGACGAAGCAGTGGCCAAACATTTAGCAGAAATTTTTGGTATTAAATAGATGTTCCAGTCAATTTTTCTGATTAGTGCCGGTGCAGCGATCGGAGCCTCTTTACGCTGGGGATTAGGTCTATGGCTTAATTCCCTGTTTAGTTCACTTGCATTTGGTACACTTGTGGCTAATTTTATTGGCTGCTTTTTGATGGGGATTTTACTAGCAGCCTTTTGGACCTTCCCTCAAGTCAGTCCTGAATGGCGATTATTCTTAGTGACTGGATTTCTTGGTGCGCTCACCACATTTTCCTCTTTTTCAGGCGAAGTGATTGAACTCTTTTTTAAAGAAGAATGGGGCAATGGATTGTTCGTTTTAGTGAGTCATTTAGTTGGTTGTTTAATCTTTACAGTATTAGGTATTTATTTCTTTAGGCTCATCAGTCTTCTATTCCATTTCCGATAAAATCGCTAAATTCTTCAGAATAAAATCCATGAGAAAGCATATACTGCCAAATTTTTTGTTTGCTTTTAATTGGTTGTGGTTCTGAATAATTAGGAAACTTTTTACGTAGAACCCTTTCTGCGATTTCAGTCCAATTAATTTCACTTTCTACAAGGACTTCATTTATGACGTCTGAAGACACACCTTTTAGTTGACGTAATTCTTGTTTAATACGATTTGCACCATATCCACGTTGCGAACGTGCATGTAAATAATTTTCAGTAAACCGTTTATCATTTTGCCAGTTTTTTTTCTGACAGTGAGCAATTGTTTCATCGATCTCATCTTCTGTAAAAGCTTTTTCCTGCATTTTATTGCGTAGTTCAAATTCGCTATATTCACGTCGAGCCAGTAAATTAACAACATAGCTCAAGGCAAGAGAAGACATATAAATTCCTTGTGGTTAAATACGGTTGAAATGAAAAGTGCGGTCAAAATTGACCGCACTTTTAGTGATTAGAAATCGCTTTCTGCATCATCATTAGATTGTTCAATATCAGCCATTAATGCTTGTTCTGGGTTAGCGACTAATTCAGCACGAAGTTTCGCTTCAAGTTCGTCTGATTTTGCAGGGTTTTCATTTAGCCATTTCATCGCATTAGCTTTACCTTGACCAATTTTTTCACCGTTATATGCATACCATGCACCGGATTTTTCAACAAGTTTGTGTTTAACACCAAGTTCAATTAATTCTCCAGCTTTGGAAATCCCTTCTCCGTAAAGAATTTGGAAATCCACTTGACGGAAAGGTGCGGCTAATTTGTTTTTAACCACTTTAACACGAGTTTCGTTACCAATGATTTCATCTCCATCTTTAACTGAACCAGTACGACGGATATCTAAACGCACAGAAGAGTAGAATTTTAGCGCGTTACCACCAGTTGTGGTTTCAGGGTTACCAAACATGACACCAATTTTCATGCGAATTTGGTTAATGAAGATAACAAGGCAGTTTGCATTTTTGATTTGACCAGTTAATTTACGTAGTGCTTGAGACATTAAACGCGCTTGTAAACCCATGTGTGAATCACCCATTTCGCCTTCAATTTCAGCTTTCGGAGTGAGAGCCGCAACAGAGTCCACAATGACCACATCTACGGCACCAGAACGAACTAATGCATCACAAATTTCAAGTGCTTGTTCACCATTATCAGGTTGGGAAACTAAAAGTTCTTTCACATCAACGCCAAGTTTTGCTGCATAAATAGGATCAAGTGCATGCTCCGCATCGATAAACGCACAAGTTTTACCCACTTTTTGAGCTTGAGCGATAACAGATAAAGTTAAGGTTGTTTTACCAGAAGATTCAGGTCCAAAAATTTCAACAATACGCCCCATTGGTAAACCACCAATACCAAGAGCGACATCAAGACCTAAAGAACCCGTTGAAACAGATTCAACATCAAGGGCTTGAGTATCGCCCAATTTCATAATTGAGCCTTTACCGAATTGCTTTTCAATTTGACCAAGTGCTGCCGCGAGTGCTTTTTGCTTTTCTTCTTGAGTTGCCATATAAAACCTTCTTGAATAGAGTTATCTAAATTTGGCTAGATTATATCTGTATTGATGTACAGTATCAAGAGAAAATTTTTTCCTTGATGAAAAAATGTGAACTAGATTCCAAACTTGAGAAATAGTTTATTTAAAATCAAATTTTTAAGTATTTTTTTAGATCTTGAATTTGTGCTTCGAGAATTTTTTCACCCAGTCCATATACAGTTCTTATTTTGGTTTCATCTCGTTCTAATCGACCTATATTGAGTGATACATTTGGACGAAGCACAAAGATTTTATTTTGTTTTTCTAAGCGAATGATTTCTTCTACTTGTTCATTATAAGTGCGGTAGCGATTTTCTAAGGTTTTAACTAAGTGTGGATAGTTGCGATAAAAAAGCTTGAATAAAAAAGAAGAAGATTTTGTTTTACGGTAGTCGATCGGTTGAGTTAAAACAACGATGATTTTATCACAACCGAGCTCTTGTGCTTTTTCAAATGGAATACTATC
>CAJPKS010000194.1:0-3390 GCA_905371285.1 Haemophilus sp. HMSC068C11
TTAAAATAAATAAATATGAAAGGTAACCGCAAGGTGGATTTTCTTTTATATAAATACATTAAAATTTTGAGCAAATAAAAACTGATGTATAGAACAAAGTGCGGTTAAATTTAATCGCATTTTTTATATAAAAGAAATAGAGAAAATAAGATGGCTGGGGTACTAGGATTCGAACCTAGGGATGCCGAGATCAAAACCCGGTGCCTTACCGCTTGGCGATACCCCAACTACTATTTGACTGCAAGCTGATAAATGGTGCGGGACGAGGGACTTGAACCCACACACCTCTCGGCGCCAGAACCTAAATCTGGTGCGTCTACCAATTTCGCCAGTCCCGCAAATTTGGTGGCTACAGCGAGATTCGAACTTGCGACCCCAACATTATGAGTGTTGTGCTCTAACCAACTGAGCTATGTAGCCATCATTTGCTTTACCTTATCGGCTTTGCGGGGCGTATTATCCTGATTTGACCTATTCTCGTCAATCATTTTTTTGCAAAAAACGGATTTTTTGATTTAGTTGATTATAAATAAAACGCTTTTGCTATTTTTTGTTCACATCAAGAACGGAGATCATTCCAACAAAACGTTTCCAATGCAAGGTGTTAAATTGCCCTGGAATATACCAATTAGATATTGTTCCATCAAGATATAAGGCGTCATGACAACCTATTTTCAGCAAACCTTGGCTTAATGTATAAAGGTTAGGCTCGCCTTTTATCGTCATCAAGAAAAGTAATTCATTTTGCTTCGTCAAACACACTGCATTACGCTTATGATAGCTTTCTAGGCTAGCTCGAAATTGTGGATTCATTTTTCCATGAATAATTAACATCGGGCCTGATTGCAACGCAAAGTCTGGCTTGAGTTTGCTTTTCTGATACGCGGCGGTTGTTAAAATGTAGGGTTTATTTCCAGCAATAGCGAATACCCCATTGGGCTGCACATGGAAATTACCTTTGCCTGCTTTTGTATTTAACGCATTGAGCTCTTTTCCTTGCTCAATCCATAACCCTGCAGGCACATTATTCATGCTATAAATGCCCGCATTCATGACCATTTTGACGTTATAGCTATCTTCTAAGGCATTTTTGAGACGCGTTAAACTTTGATAATCGTTACCTTCAGCATCTTTCCAATGTAGCTGCACTTCTTCAGGTTTAGCTTGGAAAATCCCGTAAGTAATATTGCCATCATCAAAAGTTCGGTATTCCGCTAGGGCTGGCACACTCATCAGTAACGATGCACTACCGAAAAGTGCGGTCAAAAATTTAATCGTTTTTTTCATTTAAAGGATGGGTTAAATGCAACGCATTTGAAAAGGCATGCAACCCTTCTGCATTACCCGATCTCATCATGGATTGCATGGTTTGGGTTGGTGCATGAATGAGTTTATTTGTTAATTTATAACTTAATTCTTGCAGAATTTTTTCAGCATTCTCACCTTGTTGAATTTGGTGTAACGCTTTTTCGAGTAATTCTTGGCGAGTATTCTCTGCCTCATCACGGTAATGACGGATCAAATTGGAGAATTGTTGAACTTTCAACCACTCAAAGAAGGCATTACATTCTTGCGTGATGATATCTTGTGCTTGCTCTGATGCTTGCTCACGTTGAGAAAGATTGCGTTGAATAATATCTTGCAAATCATCCACGGTGTAATGATACACACTTTCTAATTCAGAGACATTTTCATCAATATCACGAGGCACGGCGATATCAACCATTAAAGTCGGTCTAAATTGGCGTGCTTTCTCCGCAATTTCAGCCATCGCTTTAGTGATTAAAATAGTCGGACTGCCTGTAGAGCTGATAACAATATCGGCTTGATTTAGCGGTGTTTGCAATTCATCAAGCGAATACACATCAATCGGTGTATTAGACGCTAATTTTTCCACCAACTGCTCAGCACGAGATAAAGTGCGGTTAGCAATCATCAATTTTTTTACACCGTGGCGTAATAAATGACGGCTTACCAATTCAATGGTTTCCCCTGCCCCAACAAGTAAAATTTGTAGTTCACGTAAAGATTCAAAAATTTGACGTGCCAAGCTACAAGCCGCATAAGCCACCGATACGGCACTTTCACCAATATTGGTTTCAGTACGCACTCGTTTTGCTGTTGCAAAGGTTTTTTGGAACAAGCGAGAAAGCGTACTTGAAAGCGGAATATTAGCCGCTTGATAATAATCTTCACTAATTTGGAAAGCTTGTTTCACCTGTCCTAAAATTTGCGGCTCACCCAAAATTAATGAATCCAAACCACACGCCACGCGCATTAAATGATTTGCTGCTTGTTGATTTTGATGCGCATAAATACTTTTATTTAATTCATCGACAGAAAGCTGATGAATGTTAGCAAACCAATTTATACAGTTCGTTTGCCATTGCTTACACTCTTGGGGTGAAATTTGACGATGGTGAAGATAAATCTCTGTACGGTTACAAGTAGAAAGAATAACCGCACTTTCAGCCAAATCTTGTTGGTGAATTTGTTGTAAGGCAAGCTGCCGCTTTTCTTCAGAAAAAGCGACTTTCTCACGAACAGCGACAGAAGCTGTTTTATGATTAATGCCTAGAACAAGAAGGGTCATAAAAACCTAATAAAAACAACCGCACTTTTATGAATATGCGGCTTAAGTAGAAAGTAAAAGTTTCGCTATTTTAATGAATTGTTGAGAATTGAGCAAATTTCAAGAGAAAAAACTCAAATAAATAACTAAAATGAGTTAAAACTTATCTTTCGCTAAACGCCATTGTGTAAATTCGTCTAAATTTTTTGCTTGTAAAAACGGATTAATTTGTTTCTCTAATTCAATTGTTGTCGGCAAGCTCGGCTTACCCTCTGCTCGATAACGTTCCACTAAAACACGTTGATTTTTGACCGCACTTTTATCTGCCAATACGGTTTCCGCAAAAGCTAAATTACCCAGCGTATATTCATGAGCGGGGCAAACAACGGTTTCATTCGGTAATTGATTAAAACGTTGCATAGATTCAAACATTTGTGCAAAATTTCCCGTAAATACGCGACCACAGCCCGCAGAGAATAACGCATCACCGCAAAATAAATGCCCATCCACCAAATAGCTGACATGCCCTGCTGTATGACCACCACTTGGCAAAACTTCAATATGATAATGTGCCGTATTAATCACACCACTATCCACGATATTGGTTGCCCCTTTATTTGCACATTCTGTTGGGCCGAAAACAGGTACATTTGGATAATATTGCTTAAATTCCGCGACACCTTGCACATGATCATCATGATTATGAGTTAATAACACCGCCTCTACGTCTAACTTATTCGATTCTAAGTACGGAATTAAACGCGTTATTTCTGGGATATCGATCACAATTACAGGGAAATTTTCTCGTCTATAAAGCC
>CAJPKS010000195.1:0-3390 GCA_905371285.1 Haemophilus sp. HMSC068C11
CACCTACAACCCAACATGCCATTTGGCGTTCAGTAGCGACTGAAAATTGCGTCCAAAGTGCGGTCAAAATTAGGGCTAAAAATAAGAAAGCATTTTTAATCATTTGGAATTTCTTTGATCTATATCGCAATATTTAACTAAAAAGAGAGGGTAATTCTAACAAAAAAAGCGTAAAATAAATTTGAATTATTGTTAAATAAGTTGAAAGAGGAAATATGTTACTCCAAAAAGGCGTTCAACTTGTTCGCTCGCTCGTGATTTTATACATTATGTTGCTACTCGGCAATTTGATTTCGCAGTATGTGCCTGTTGGAATTCCTGGCAGCATCTGGGGATTGTTAATACTTTTTATTGGATTAACCACTCGTATCATTCGTTTAGAATGGATTTATTTGGGTTCTAGTTTGTTAATTCGGTATATGGCAGTACTTTTTGTGCCAGTGAGTGTAGGCATTATCAAATATTATGATTTACTTGTTTCTCAATGGAAAATTTTACTCATTCCAAATATTCTCAGTACTTTTCTGACGCTCTTTATTATCGCATTTTGGGGTAATTATTTGTTTTACAAGCAATCTTTTGCTCATAAACGTCAGAAAGTATTAGAGAAACGTAATTTTCAGGCAGACTAAGGTTTTATTATGCAGTATGCAATTTATCTTTATACTGGTTTAACGATTTTTGGATTTTGGCTCGCATTACAAATTAGTAAACGTTGGAAGTCCATGATTTTCAATACTTTCGTACTTACTGTATCTATTCTCGTTTTTATCTTAGAGGTAGGAGGTATTCCTTATGATAATTATATGGCAGGAAATGCGCCGATTAATAATTTATTAGGATTGAGTATTGTTGCACTGGCGTTACCGTTGTATGAACAACTTCGTCAAATTGCCAAACAGTGGAAAATTATTCTTTCAGTCGTCACATTGGCTTCGATATTCTCAATGTTTACAGGGGCTATTTTTGCTATTATTTTAGGCGCAAGTCCTGAAATGGTAGCAACAGTATTACCAAAATCGATTACTACCCCTATTGCGATGGAAGTGTCTTCGCATTTAGGCGGTATTCCCGCCGTGACTGCGGTAGGTGTGGTCGTTGCGGGTTTACAAGGCTCCGTTTTTGGTTATCTCATCTTGAAAAAAGTTGGGATTAAACAACAAGAAGCAGTGGGTTTGTCTGTTGGTGCGGTTTCTCACGCATTAGGTACGGTAAGTTGTATGGAAGCGGATCCGAAAGCAGGTAGTTATAGTTCGATTTCTTTGGTACTTTGCGGTATTATGAGCTCCATTTTAGCACCCTTAGTATTCCATATTATTCATCTATTTTTATGAGAACCCAATTAGCTGATTTTTGGACGGAACGTTTCCTCCCCGATCCGCCGCGCGAAAAAGATCATCGACCGCCATTTCGTCGTGATCGCGGGCGGATTTTACATTCCGCCGCTTTCCGTTGTTTACAAGCAAAAACACAAATTCACGCGGTGGGCGAAAATGATTTTTATCGTACGCGCCTAACTCATTCTCTTGAAGTAGCACAAATCGGTAGCAGTCTGGTTTCCCAATTAAAATTTGCGGAAAGCTATGTTGCTATTTCAGACCAGCTTCATATCGAAAAAAGTGAATTACAGAAACAACTCAAGCCTTTATTACCAAGCAATGATTTAATTGAAAGTTTGTGCTTTGCGCATGATATTGGCCATCCACCATTTGGTCATGGTGGGGAAGTGGCGCTTAATTATATGATGCGTAACCACGGTGGCTTTGAAGGCAATGCGCAGACATTTCGTATTATTACTAAACTGGAGCCTTATACTGAAACAGCTGGGATGAATTTAACGCGTCGTGCTATTTTAGGCGTGGTGAAATACCCGAATATTTTAGACTTATCTTCCCCGCAATATGCCCAGTTGCCGCACACTGAAAACGCTGATCCGCGTTATGTCAAAATTAGTGATTGGAAACCAGGAAAAGGGTTATTCCGTGATGACGTCACAATGTTTGATTGGCTGTTGCAAAATCTTTCTGAAAATGACCGCACTTTATTTGGTTTATTTCAAAAAGTGCGGTCAAATCCCGCCGAGTTTTTAAAAACACAATTTAAATCGTTAGATTGCAGTATTATGGAATTGGCAGACGATATTGCCTATGGTGTACATGATTTAGAAGACGCAATTGTGACTGGCGTGGTAAATCAACATCAATGGCAAGAAGCATTGGCTGAACTTAAAGCGATTCCTTCAGATTGGCTGGCAAAAAATATAGAGCAAGTCAGCCAACGATTATTCTCCAACCATCATTTCGAGCGTAAAAATGCCATTGGTGCATTAGTGAATTTCTTTATTACTCATGTGCGTTGGAAAGTCACCGGTAATTTTGATGAACCTTTGTTACGTTATAATGCAGAACTACCGCAAGATGTGATTGTGGCATTAAATGTGTTCAAAAAGTTTGTATGGAAATACGTGATTCGTCATGTGGAAACGCAACGTATTGAATATAAAGGCCAACGCATTCTTACGGAAATGTTCCAGATTTTTGAGTCTGACCCAGAACGTTTATTGCCAACGAATACGGCTAATCGTTGGAGAAATGCACCGGAGCAGGGTAAAAAACGTATTATTTGTGACTATATCGCGGGCATGTCAGATGCTTATGCCTTAAAGGTTTATCATCAGCTCTAAAGTGCGGTTATTTTTATTGATATTTTGAATTTATAGGACAATTTTGTGGCATTAATTAGTTTAACTAACGCTTATCTTTCTTTTAGTGATCACCCCTTACTTGATCATGCTGAATTGCATATTGAACCGAATGAGCGCGTATGTTTGGTTGGGCGTAACGGTGCAGGTAAATCGACCTTATTAAAAATTATTGCACAGCAAGTCACGATAGATGACGGCAAAGTGCAGTATGAAAAAGATTTAGTGGTTTCGCGTTTAGAACAAGACCCGCCTCGCCACGCTGAAGGGAATGTATTTGATTATGTGGCAGAAGGTATTGAGCATTTAGCAGATTTGTTAAAGGAATATCACCATATTTCGCAAGAGTTGACACAAAATTATAGCGAGCAAATTCTTAATCAACTGGCGCAAGTACAAGCCAAATTAGAGCATGCCAACGGCTGGCGGTTTGAAAATAAAATCAATGAAGTCCTGCAAAAGCTCGAGTTAAATCCCGATACTAAATTAGCCGATTTATCGGGTGGTTGGTTACGTAAAGCTGCTCTTGCTCGTGCGTTGGTGTGTAATCCTGATGTCTTGTTATTAGATGAACCGACCAATCATTTGGACGTAGATGCAATCGAATGGTTAGAAAACTTCTTATTAGAATTTAGCGGAAGTATTGTATTTATTTCCCACGATCGTTCTTTTATCAGCAAAATGGAGAC
>CAJPKS010000196.1:0-3369 GCA_905371285.1 Haemophilus sp. HMSC068C11
CTATTTAAGTTAGAAGAATAACAATGGCTGAAAAACGTAATATTTTTTTAGTAGGTCCGATGGGCGCAGGTAAAAGCACCATTGGCCGTCAGCTTGCGCAACAATTGAATATGGATTTTGTCGATTCAGATGCAGTAATTGAGGAACGAGCGGGAGCAGACATTAGCTGGATTTTTGATTTAGAAGGCGAAGAAGGCTTTCGTAAGCGTGAAGAACGTATTATCAATGAATTAACTCAATTACAGGGCGTCGTGCTTTCCACTGGTGGTGGAGCAGTGATGTCAAAAGAGAGTCGTAATTATCTTTCTGCTCGTGGTATTGTCATTTATTTAGAAACCACGGTAGATAAGCAATATCAACGTACACAACGTGATAAAAAGCGCCCATTATTACAAGGGGCTGATGACCCACGTCAAGTGCTTGAAGATTTAGCTAAAGTGCGTAATCCGTTATACGAAGAAATTGCGGATATTACTTTGCCAACAGATGAGCAAAATGCCAAAGTAATGGTTAATCAAATTGTTGATTTAATTGATAATCTAAACGGCTTAAACGGTTCACTCTAAGGATTAAAAATGTTGTGCGTAAATGTTGAATTAAAAGAACGTCGTTATCCCATTTATATCGGCGAAGGTTTATTAAAAGATGAAACCTGTTATCCGCTGAAGAAAGGGGATAAAGTGATGATCGTGACTAACCCAACCGTTGCACAATATTATCTTGAAACCGTTACACAAACGCTAGAAAAAATCGGCTGTCAGGTTGAATCGGTATTATTGCCTGATGGCGAAAAATATAAAACGCTCGATTCTTTAAACCTTATTTTTACCGCACTTTTAAAGCATAATCATGGGCGAGATACCACCATTATTGCATTAGGTGGTGGTGTGATTGGTGATGTGGCAGGTTTTGCTGCAGCAAGCTATCAGCGTGGCGTGCGTTTTATTCAAATTCCTACCACATTATTAGCCCAAGTGGATTCTTCTGTTGGTGGCAAAACAGCCGTTAATCATGAATTAGGCAAAAATATGATTGGGGCGTTTTATCAACCTTCTACGGTAATCATTGACACCTTTACACTCAATACCTTGCCAAAACGTGAAGTGAATGCTGGACTTGCGGAAGTCATTAAATATGGGGCGATTTTAGATTATGCCTTTTTTGAATGGCTTGAAGCACATATTGATGAATTAGTCGCGTTAAATCAACATTCACTGCAGCATTGCATTGCGCGTTGTTGCCAAATCAAAGCGGATGTTGTTGCGCGCGATGAAACTGAAAAAGGTGATCGTGCATTATTAAATCTCGGTCATACTTTTGGGCATGCGATCGAGACACATTTAGGCTACGGAAACTGGTTACATGGTGAAGCTGTTGCAGCTGGAACCATGATGGCCGCTGTGTTATCTGAACAATTAGGCGATCTTTCTTTTGAAGATGTTGCACGTTTAGAAAAGCTTTTAGCACGTGCTAATTTGCCGACCGTTTCGCCTGATACTATGCAACCAGACGATTATTTACCGCACATGATGCGTGATAAAAAAGTGTTGGCAGGCAAGTTGCGTCTTGTGTTGCTAAAAGCGCTTGGTCAAGCCTACGTAGCGACTGATACCGACAAATCTCTTGTGCTAAACGCGATTGAGCGTTGCACACAACATGACTAACTGTCATTGCTCTCATGTTGCGTCCGAAAAATAACAAAACGAAACCTCGAATTAAACACCGCCCGTTTTTGAAATGGGCGGGCGGTAAATTTCGTTTAACGGACGATCTCAACCGAGTCTTTCCAAAAAGAAAACAGTGTTTGATTGAACCCTTTGTTGGCGCGGGTGCTGTTTTTTTGAATTCCCATTTTGAACGTTATATTTTGGCAGATATTAATCCTGATTTGATTAACTTGTTTAATATCGTCAAAGACAATGTGGATGCCTATATTGAGGCTTGTAAGCCAATTTTCTTTGCAGAGAATGCCAATACAGCCGAGTATTATTACGCACAGCGAGATGCCTTTAATCAATCAACCGATCCTTTCGTGCGTTCCGTATTGTTCCTTTATTTGAACCGTTTTGGGTTTAACGGATTATGCCGTTATAACAGTAAAAATGAGTTCAATGTGCCATTTGGGGCTTATAAAACCCATTATTTTCCCGAGGATGAATTACGCTATTTTGCCCATAAAGCGCAAAGTGCGGTCTTTTTATGTGCTGATTTTCAACAGACGTTTGAATTAGCGGATAAACACAGCGTGATCTATTGTGATCCGCCTTATGCACCGCTTCCGCAAGATACTAATTTTACTGGATATGCAGGAAATGCTTTTGGTCTTGAACATCAAAAGAATTTAGCGGAATGCGCCAAAAAAGCGCAAAAAGAAAAGCAAATTTCCGTCGTGATTTCTAACCACGATACAAAATTCACACGTGAGATTTATAAAGGGGCAAAATTTAAACGCGTTAAAGTACAGCGCTCGATCAGTCAATCTTCAGAAAAACGAGTCAAAGTAAAAGAATTAATCGCTATTTTTAAAGGTTAGTTTAGTAGGTTAGTTCGGGATTGATTTTAATCTCAAAGCCTTTTACTTCGGGATAAGTCGGTTGAATTGCAGCGAGTAATTCGCGTTGGCGAAATAAAATTCCTTGGCGAACGACCGCACTTTTGACTTCAACAAAGAGTTTTCCATCCTTGATAGAGCCTAAACGGAAGAGCCCTTTAAATTCTTGAGGGAAAAGGCGACTGATGTTTTGGTTCAGTTCATTCAACATTAACCCTTTCTGCATGATTTTGGCAAATTGTGATTCTTCTAGCACATCAATAATATTCATGGCTTTTTGATAACGCTCATGCTTGTTTTCCACAAAAATACCCCAATAATGACTTTACGTTGAATTTCCGATACAATACACACAAATTTTGTCAGAGACAATAAGATGATGAAATCAAACAAAGGTAAAACAAATTTCTGGTCGCAGTTGCTGTTAAGCATGATTGCGATTTTTGCTTTGCCTGTTGCTCAGGGATTGGAGGCTCAGCCTTCATCAAATATGAGTGGCGAAAATTACCAAACATCATCTGAACAACATATGTTGATTGCAGTGCGTGAAATTCGTCAAGCATTGCAGGTTCAACCTCAGCCAACAAATCACAAAACCCATTCCAATCAAAAACACGAAAAAATTCAACCGCACTTTATTGCGGTAGAATTCCCTGTTTTTGCCCCTATTCGTGCCGGCCCAGCCATCATTTAATTTTCTTTTATCTTTGAACGAGCCGATTTTTTAATCGGATGATCCTTTTTATTTTTTATTTGAAAGAGAAATTATGAGTTTTTTAACAAAAATTTTTGGTAGCCGTAACGAACGTATTTTACGC
>CAJPKS010000197.1:0-3351 GCA_905371285.1 Haemophilus sp. HMSC068C11
CCCCATGTGAGAGTAGGACACCGCCAGGTACTGAATGTAGAACCCCGAGCTGAAGAGCTTGGGGTTTTGTTTTATATAAAATATTAGAATTCATACATAAATGAGCCTAATAATGATAAAATCTTCGCCTATTTCTAGATAGCAATAATTATGAAAAAACAGATAAGTAAGATCTTTTCCAGTGATGGCGAATTGAGTAAGAATATCAAAGGATTTAAGCCACGAGCAGAGCAGCTTGAAATGGCTCAATCTGTAGGATATGCTATTCAACATAAGCGATCGCTTGTTGTAGAAGCTGGAACAGGCACCGGAAAGACTTTTGCTTATTTGGCACCGGCACTCATTGCTGGAAAGAAAACAATCATTTCAACTGGATCTAAAAATCTACAAGATCAGCTTTTTTCAAGAGATCTCCCTGCCATAAAAAAAGCCTTAAATTATTCTGGAAAAATTGCGTTATTGAAAGGGCGATCCAATTATTTATGTTTGGAGCGTCTGGATCAAGTTATTGCTCAAGGTGTGCTTGGGGATAAATCTGTTTTAGCTGATTTAAGTAAAGTAAGAAAATGGAATAATGCAACGAAAACAGGTGATTTAACAGAATGTATTGAATTGGCTGAAGATAGCCCAATTTTGCCTCAATTGACGAGCACAGCAGAAAGTTGTTTGGGAACAGATTGTCCTAACTACGCTGAATGCTATGTCGCACAAGCTCGTAAAAAAGCGCTAAATGCGGATCTTGTTGTAGTCAATCATCATCTTTTCTTTGCTGATATGGCGGTAAAAGAAAGTGGCTTTGGTGAGCTTATCCCTAATGCAGAAGTTATTATTTTTGATGAAGCACATCAACTCCCCGATATAGCAAGCCAGTACTTTGGCCAATCATTAACTTCTCGCCAGCTATTTGATTTATGTAAAGATATCAATATTGTTTATCGAACAGAATTGAAAGATATGCCACAGCTTGGCACTACTGCAGATACCTTGCTTAAAGTCATTCAGGATTTTCGTCTTCTTCTTGGTGAAGGAAATCAGCGAGGAAATTGGCGTGAGCTATTTAAGCAAAGTGCGGTCAAAAAATCGGTTGAATTATTACAAGAAAAAATTGAGTTTCTTTCTGAGGTTATCAAGATTGCATTAGGTCGCTCTCAAACCTTGGATAGTATTTTTGAACGTATTGAAAGTATCAAGAATCAATTAACGCGTCTTTGTGATACGGCCATTGTTGGCTATTGTTATTGGTACGAAAGTATGGGACGACAATTTGGTTTACATATTACGCCACTTACTGTCGCAGATAAATTTGGTGAACAGTTAAATAATAAAGAAGCCGCTTGGATTTTCACCTCGGCAACGCTTGAAGTCGGCGGCACTTTTAATCATTTCTGTCAGCGACTTGGTATTGAGCAAGCAGAACAAAAAATTCTTCACAGTCCTTTTGATTATCCTAATCAATCGTTACTTTGCGTGCCACGTTATTTACCGGCAACGAATCAAAATAATACGTTACAATCTCTTGGTGAAATGTTGTTGCCTATCATTGAAGCGAATAAAGGTCGATGCTTTGTGCTTTGTACTTCTTATTTAATGATGAGAGGCTTGGCAGAGTATTTTAGAGAAAATAGTGAGCTTTCTATCTTATTACAAGGTGAAATGCCTAAAGCAAAATTACTCGAACAGTTTATTCAGGAAACTCATAGTGTACTAGTTGCTACTTCTAGCTTTTGGGAAGGTGTGGATGTCCGTGGTGATGCCCTTTCCTTAGTCATTATTGATAAATTGCCTTTTACCGCACCAGATGAACCTTTACTAAAAGCACGTATTGAAGATTGCCGATTACAAGGTGGCGATCCATTTAATGATATACAGATCCCTGAAGCGGTTATTACGCTGAAACAAGGCGTAGGACGCCTAATTCGAGATGTGACTGATCGTGGTGCGGTAATTATTTGTGATAATCGTCTTGTGATGCGAAATTACGGCGAAACCTTTCTAAAAAGTTTACCTAATTCAACCCGTACCCGAGATCTCAACAAAGTGGTACAATTCTTACAAAATGAGAAAATGGATTAATAATGAAAAATATCACCTTATTAGCACTTGATACTTCAACAGAAGCCTGTTCTGTTGCACTTTGGCATAAAGGCGAAAAAACATATTTAGATGAATTAGCACAGCGTACACATACAAAACGTATTCTTCCAATGGTTGATGAGTTACTTGCTAATTCAGGTATCAATTTAAAACAAGTGAATGCGTTAGCCTTTGGACGCGGTCCGGGTAGTTTTACTGGTGTTCGTGTCGGTGCTGGGATTGCTCAGGGGCTTGCATTAGGGGCTGATTTACCTGTTATTGCGGTATCAAATTTAACTGCAATGGCTCAGGCTGCATTTGAATTACATCAAGCCGAAAATGTGGCAGCTACCATTGATGCGAGAATGAATGAAGTTTATTTTTCTCAAGTAAAACGAGAAAAAGTGCGGTCAGAATTGGGGGAGTTTTTCCAATGGAACCCTGTCATTGAAGAACAAGTTTGCCAACCAGAAAAAGTGCTTGAACAGTTTTCAGATTTATCTGCATACAGAGTCGGAACAGGTTGGGCAGCGTACTCGCAATTTAAAGAAAGTCGCTTAGAAGGGAGTGATATTATTTTACCTTCTGCACAATATATGCTTGAGCTTGCTTTAACAGATTATGCTCAGAATAAAGTCATATCCGCCTTAGAAATTGAACCTGTTTATTTGCGTAATGAAGTAACTTGGAAAAAATTACCTGGGCGTGAATAATTTTCAAAAAGGAGTTGAAGATGAATAAAAAAACGATCTTAGTTTTGACCGCACTTTCGGCCACATTAGTGGGATGTGTCAATGCACCGAAAGGGCTGGAAAAAGAGCAGTTTACTTTAAAATCATTGTCTTCAATTCAACCGAGTGATTATAGCTGTCAGTGCAAATCAATTCGTTTAGGTGGAAAAGTATTAACTGCACAAGCCTTGCCGAATAAAACTAAAATTGAAGCATTAAGCTATCCAGTTTATTCAACCTCAGCAAAACCGATGATTGATGAACAACCTAATGGACGTTTTATCACTTATCTTGATGGCTTTGTAGAACCTGAAAGCTTAAAAGATCAATTTATTACAATTGGCGGTACTTTGCTGAAAACAGAACAAGGCAAGGTTGATCAAGCCAACTATATTTATCCGGTTATTAAAACCAATCATTATCGTGTCTGGAAGCTTTCACAAAGTTATTATTATCCAGATGATATGTGGGATGATTGGGGCTTTTTCGGTAGACGACCGTATTATTGGTATGGTGAGCCTGAAATTCGCTATTATCTCTATTAACT
>CAJPKS010000198.1:0-3346 GCA_905371285.1 Haemophilus sp. HMSC068C11
ATTGTACCCACGTTTACGTGCGGTTTTGTACGTTCAAATTTTTCTTTAGACATTTTTAAAGCCTCTTAAACAAACACGGTTACAATGGCATATAACCACATTAACCACATGTAGAAATTGTTACAAAATTAAGAACACGTTGAAAAGATGAAGTTTAGAAGAGATAGTGGTGCTGATAGGCGGATTTGAACCGCCGACCTCACCCTTACCAAGGGTGCGCTCTACCAACTGAGCTATATCAGCGTTTGGAGCGGGCAGCGGGAATCGAACCCGCATCATTAGCTTGGAAGGCTAAGGTAATAGCCATTATACGATGCCCGCAGTCCTAAATTCATCTGTCCCATCAGAATTCATTTAGAAAATGGTGGAGGGAGAAGGATTCGAACCTTCGAAGGCTGAGCCAACAGATTTACAGTCTGCCCCCTTTGGCCGCTCGGGAACCCCTCCACGCTAAATGAATACTTGTTTACTAAGGATGGTGCCGACTACCGGAATCGAACTGGTGACCTACTGATTACAAGTCAGTTGCTCTACCTACTGAGCTAAGTCGGCGTGTTGTAAGCAAGTGAGGCGTATTATATGGAAAATTTTATGCCTGACAAGTTTTTTTTATGAAAAATGCGTTTTTTTTAACTATTCGTCTAATTTACAAGCAAAAAGCCACATTCTTGATTTAAAACTCACCACTTTTAATAAAAAACGATGATCACAATGCATTTATAGGGTATATTTTGTCCAATTTTTTCACTCTAGATATAAAGCACCGTGGAAATTACTGAACAACTAACGCCCTTTCTGAACTTTAGTCGTCAACAATGGGCTGAATTAAGAAAATCTGTTCCGCTAAAATTAACGGAGCAAGATCTCAAACCACTTTTAGGTTTTAATGAAGAGCTTTCTCTTGATGAAGTGAGCACCATTTACCTGCCACTTGCACGTCTTATTAACTACTACATTGACGAAAACCTTCGCCGCCAAACCGTTTTGAATCGTTTTCTTGGCGGACAAAGCCCTAAAGTCCCTTACATCATTAGTATCGCGGGTAGTGTTGCTGTCGGGAAAAGTACATCGGCTCGTATTTTGCAATCACTGCTAACTCATTGGCCTACCGAACGAAAAGTTGATTTAATCACTACCGATGGTTTCCTCTATCCATTAGAAAAACTTAAAAAAGATGATCTGCTACAGAAAAAAGGCTTCCCTATTTCTTATGACACGGCCAAATTAATTCGTTTTTTAGCTGATATCAAATCAGGCAAGCCATCAGTAAAATCGCCTATTTATTCTCATCTGACTTACGATATTGTTCCTGATAAGTTCGATATTGTCGATCAACCAGATATTCTAATTTTAGAAGGGCTAAACGTTCTCCAAACGGGTTCAAACAAAGCCAATCAAACCTTCGTATCTGATTTTGTGGATTTCTCCATTTACGTTGATGCTGACGAAAATTTACTTAAAGAATGGTATATCAAGCGCTTCTTAAAATTCCGCCAAAGTGCTTTCACTAATCCGGATTCCTATTTTAAGCATTATGCCAATCTCTCTGAGCAGGAAGCCATTGAAACAGCCAGCAACATTTGGGATAACATTAATGGATTGAATTTAAAACAAAACATTCTGCCGACTCGTGAACGCGCCAATCTTATTCTTAGAAAAGGTGAAAATCACGAAGTTGAGTTAGTGAAATTAAGAAAATAAAAAAGAGCGGTCAATTTGACTGCTCTTTTTCTCACTGCCTTACGACATTCTACCATTCTCAATGCCAATCACCTGATCGCAAATCGCCATAGTAGATTGGCGATGACTCACGAGAATAATCAATTTTTCTGCCTTCACGTTCAACAATGATTTCAAAATCATCGCTTCGTTTAAACTATCCAAATTACTGGTCGGTTCATCGAGCAAAATAATCGGTGCGTTGTGTAGGAATGCGCGAGCAATACCGATACGTTGTTTTTCACCATCAGAGAGGTTGCCGCCTAATTCTGTCATTTTCGTTTGATAACCTTCTGGCAAGCTTAAAATGAAATCATGAATTGACGCTTTCTTCGCAGCTTCCATAATTTCGTCTAGTGTTGCATCACGGCGCGCAAGTCGAATATTTTCCTCGATGGTTTCGTTGAAAATATAGGTTTGCTGAGTAATGTACGCCATATTGTCTCGCAAACTACGGGTGTTGATGTTCGGTAAGCTTTCGCCATTAATTTTAATGCTACCCGATTTAGGATCGTAAAAACGCATCAGCAGTTTTAACAGGGTACTTTTACCGCTACCACTTCTGCCGTGAATCCCTAGGATTTCACCCTTTTTCACAGATAAGCTGACATCCGATAAAATTTGTTCTTCACCATAAGCAAAACTTACGCTCTCTACATCAATGCGAGAAACCTCTTTCAAATTGACCGCACTTTCTACGTCTTTTAATTCGGGTTCTTCTGCTAGCAAGCTCAATACACGCTCGCCAGAAGCCAAGGTTTGTAACAAGTTACTTGAAAGGTTACTTAACGCAATAACCGGGCCATAGCTAGACATCAATAAAATTACACCAATTAAAAAGGCTGAGAAATCAATCTTATCTAGGCTAAACAAAATTAAGCCTGTGAATAACATAATGATGTTAAACGCGGATACTGCCACTTCAGTGTAAACACGTACTTTCGCTTCTTGGTCTTTAATGCGTTCAAAAGCCGTATCAATTTTTTGGCTGCGTTGTTGAATTTCATCTAAACGTTGTTTTGCGTAGCCGAAAAGTTGGATCTCTTTCATACCACGCACACTGTCGAGGAAGAAATCATTCATTTCGCCTACTAATTCACGATAGCGTCTACCATCTTCACGCGCTAATTTAGTGGTGATAATGGGTAAAATCACACCTACTGTTAAGTAAGCGGCTAATGCTACAAGTACAAACCAGCCTGAAAGATGCCCAAAAACCAACAATAAAATCGCAGAAGTAAAAAATGCGATCATAATTGGCGCGATGGTGTGCGCATAGAACACTTCGAGCAATTCGATATCATTAGTCACCAAGGACACTAATTGCCCCGCTTGTTTATCTTGCAATTTCACAAAAGCTAAGCGGCGTAAAGACGAAAACACTTTGTCACGCAATAATGCCAATAATTTAAAAGCAATATAGTGCCCTGACATTTGCTCTAAATAACGCAATGCGCCACGAGCCACCGCTAACACGATAAGTGCGGTCAAAATTCCAGAAAAACTTAAATGGGTGTCAAAGTTTAAGAGATTCACTAACCCCATCGCCCCAAGCACCATAATAAAGATGGCCGCCAGGAAACCGAGCGTTCCCATGGTGATGGTAAACGCCATAATGTGCGCCAGT
>CAJPKS010000199.1:0-3323 GCA_905371285.1 Haemophilus sp. HMSC068C11
GCATTTTTGCCCCAACTCTCCGAAGCGGGAGCCGTTGATAATGTAATTTGCATGTGGTTTTCTCCTTTATTTATTATATAAGTTATTTTGCTAATAAGCTCCGGTCTTCTTCCATACAACCTTAAATGTTTTAAATAAGATCACGATATCATTCCATAAAGACCAGTTCTTTGCATACCAAGTATCAAAATAGACTCGAGTATCATAACTTACGTTATTTCGTCCACTAACTTGCCATAATCCTGTCATTCCAGGTTTTGCCATAAGATAATAATCTACGTCGTCCTGGTAATAAAGCAACTCTTCTTTCACTATTGGCCGAGGACCCACTAAACTCATTTCACCTTTAAGAACATTCCAAAGTTGTGGCAATTCATCTAGACTTCTTGCTCTTAGCCATCTTCCAATTGGTGTAATACGAGGATCATTTTTAAGTTTAAAATCTTTTTCCCATTCTAAACGAGCATCTTTATCCGTTGCTAAAATTCTTTCTAAAACTTCATCAGAATTATTTACCATAGTTCTAAACTTCAAACATTTGAATTCCTTTTTATTTTGACCAATTCTTGAATGCCCATAAATTAGTTTTCCACCATCTTTCTTAATAAGAAAGTACAATGGGACACATAATGGAAATAAGAAAATCAAAAGAAAAGAGGCTGTCAATATATCAAAGAGTCTTTTAATGAATCGAGAAGACCGTTTTGCTAAGTTATTATTTACTCGAAACAGTACCATTTCATGGCTAAACAGAAAAGACATATCCGTACCATAAAGCGGAATACCTCGAAAATCAGGAATAACTGAGATAGAACGACAACCTTTTCGAATTAAATAACGCAACCAGAAATCCTGTTTTACTTTATTTTCCTCATCTACAGCAAGAATAAACTGTGTGGTCTCTGGAGAAACTAGCTTGATTAATAACTCAGGGTTATGCCGCATTACTGGCACACCATTAATAAACTCTGACTTATATTCTTCAGTAGTTATAAACAACCTAATATCAAACCCTAAATATGGTTCATTATTTAATGCATCAAATACTTCTTTTGCATTCTTACCATTACCAATAATGATAGTTTCTTTCAAATACCACCCTAATTTGATAAATAAATTTTTGATTAAAACTCGCCCCAAAGGCACTAAAGTAAAAACTAAGAGCCAAGTTATAGACCAAAAATAACGAGAAACATAAAGACGGGAAAAAGCAACTATAGCTAGTTCAATAACAAAAATAATCAATAATGTTCTAAATATTTCTTTTAACTCAAACCAAAATGGTTTGCGATAGGTATAATGACGCAAACGAATCCAAAACCAAATAACACAACAACCTCCCATAAGACAATGTATAAGAATAAAAGAGGAAAGCTGCTCGACAGGAAAATATCTATCATCTCCCCCACTAATTTCAAGTAAAAAGAAAGATGATAAAAAAATAGAAATCCCAAAAGAAAAAAAATCTATAGAAATTTGAAAAAACTTAATAAAATTAGCTCTATTCATGTTACTTTATTCCAATATCCTTTATGCATACTAAAAGCCCTACACCAGTTATAAGGTAATCTATAGTAATAATAACCTAATTTAAAACCGAGCCACTTAGCACATGTAGATAATATAGCTTTAGGAATTAAATGCGGTGACTTTATGTATAAAAACTTTAATTCTGATAGTACAAACCTTTTTCCCTCAGAAGCAGCACTACCAAATTTTTGTTGAATCCATTTCTGTTCTTGCTGAAATACACCTGTATCAAAATAACGTTGGAATTCTTGTTTTAGTGTGTAGTTATGACTGTGAAATACTGTTGCCTCAGCGCAGTAGGCAACTTTATATCCAGATAAAATCATTTTTGCTGTTAAATACATATCTTCAGCTAGAATTGTGTTATCCGGAAATCCGCCTAATTTATCAAATACAGATAAGCGGTATGCAGCAAAAGAATTAGACATAAATGCTGTCTTGATACCTAACGCTGAAATATCAGCCATAGTTCTCACTCTGGACTCAGACGGATAATTAAAATAACGAGCATGAACTGCTAGCGGTGTTGCCTCATGATGTGGCAACTGTCGCCCACAAACAGCTGCTACTTCAGGATCAACAAAGGGGGCAAGTAAATTCGCTAACGAATCTGGTGAAGCCAAAATTGCATCTTGGGTCATAAATACCACTACATCAGCAAAACTTTTGGCAAATTCAACCGCTTGATTACGTGTTCCACCATGATTAAACTCTGATTTCGGGATAGAATGTACTAAGAACCCCGACTCATCTGCGTGTTTTGCCGTATTATCGGAAGAAGAGGAATCAATCTCAATTACTTTATCAGCTTTCAAGAGTTGAGATTGATAGGCAGTGATCCAATCTTGCCATTTATTACCCGCGTTATAAGTTGGTACACATAATGCAAATTGAAGAGAGGTCATTTTTCGTCCTTATTTTACCAAAAGGGATAATAGCCACTGCTTTAATTTTGGCACACTTTGGTACTCTCTTTTTGAAGAGGGAGGTAAACAGTGTGGTTTGCCATATTGTGTAGCAAATTGTTCAAACATTTTAACTTGCCGGATTGCCTGACGAATATTTTTCCAGTAAGACTTAAATCGAATAAAATAATAAAATAGACGCAATTTATGGTTAAACACCCCCACTTGATTTTGGCAATGTTGACGATAATCTAGCAAAGGCTTATCTATAAATTGTGTTTCACCATAATAGCGTGCTAACAGTGCCAGCCACCAATCGTGCATATAAAGTTCAGAAAGTTGAGTATAAGATAAAGAATCTAGTGCTAGATTACGTAAGGCACGATTGATCATACAAGCTGCGCCTTGCACACAGTTTTTATACAAAATTGAATCATCACTTAAGCATTTCGCACTTAAAGCCTGATAAGTAAAAAAACTTGGCGAAATTTCATTATTTTGTTCATCAATCAAACACGCATCACTAAAGATGAGCGTTGGAATAGCATTATCTTTATGCTTGGCAATTTTAGCAAATTCAGCCACTTTATTTATATGCCAAATGTCATCTTGATCTGCTAAAAAGGTAAAATCTGCTTCACTATATTTTAGTGCAAATAAAAAATTAGCAATCACTCCTTTTCTCGGACCTTGAATAATGTCATAAGCAGTAAAATTAGCATTAGCAAAGGTATTTCTGACAACAGAAAGCGTCTCGTCACAAGATCCATCATCAGACACAATAATTTTTTGCGGCAAAATGGTTTGCGATAAAATACTTTCTAATTGTGAGGATATAAAAGATGCACCGTTGAAGGTGCATACAATTACATCATATTTAAATGCTTT
>CAJPKS010000200.1:0-3314 GCA_905371285.1 Haemophilus sp. HMSC068C11
CGTGTGAAGGTTGTTTAACGCCTCCAAACCAAGGGTAACAAAGCGGTACACCGCCTCGAATTGCCACACCTTGTGTGAAAGGTTCAATCTCACTTAACCAAAAGATATCCTGCTCTGCCCCTTTAGGCTGCCAATTTAATAGCTGCGCCCCTTGTAATGCAATTCGAGCGGAACCTACAGAGTGATTTAAGATTAAAACAGGAATTTCATTGATACGTTCTAAAGTTAATTCTGGTGTTAATTGTTGAATTTGAGCTGTCATATTCGCCTCCTTGAGATAAGGCTATTATATAGAAGAAAGAGAGACTTGAGTTTATTTTTATACCGTAAATATAAAAAAACCGCACATCAAAGTGCGGTCATTTTTAATTAAGATTTTAAAGAGTCAATTACTCTTCACCCAATAATTTCAACTCACGTTGTCTTACTTGGGATTTTAAGATTTCAGCAAATTCTTCAATGGTGAAAGTACCTAAATCTGCACCTTTACGGGTACGTACAGCCACTTTGCCTTCTGCGATTTCTTTATCACCGCAAACAAGCATATAAGGCACGCGACGTAAGGTATGTTCGCGGATCTTGAAGCCAACTTTTTCATTACGTAAATCTGCTTTAACACGTAAGCCCGCATCAGAAAGTTGTTTTACTACTTTTTGAACATAGTCTGCTTGGCTGTCAGTAATATTCATTACAATCGCTTGAACTGGCGCTAGCCATGCAGGGAAGAAACCAGCATACTCTTCAGTAATGATACCGATGAAACGTTCAATCGAACCTAAAATCGCACGGTGAATCATTACTGGTGTACGACGATCATTATCTTCTGCCACATAAGACGCATTTAAACGACCCGGTAACGCGAAGTCTAATTGGATGGTACCGCATTGCCATTCACGATCTAAGCAGTCACGTAATGCAAACTCAATTTTCGGACCATAGAATGCACCTTCACCTTCTTGAATTTCATATTCAAGACCGTTATGTGCTAATGCTGCTGCAAGACCTGCTTCGGCACGATCCCACATATCATCCGCACCGATACGTTTTTCAGGACGAGTAGATAATTTCACCTGAATATTTTGGAAACCGAAAGTGCTGTAAATGTCGTAAACCATTTTGATACAGCTGGTTACTTCACTTTCAATTTGATCTTCAGTACAGAAAATGTGTGCATCATCTTGAGTGAAACCACGTACACGCATTAAACCGTGTAAAGAACCAGATGGTTCATTACGGTGACAAGAACCAAATTCCGCCATGCGGATTGGTAAATCACGGTAAGATTTTAAACCTTGGTTAAAGATTTGAACGTGTCCTGGGCAGTTCATTGGTTTAATCGCATATTCACGGTTTTCTGATTGTGTAGTAAACATCAAATCGCCGTAGTTTTGCCAGTGACCTGTTTTTTCCCATAACACACGGTCCATCATGAACGGACCTTTCACTTCTTGATAATCGTATTCTTTTAATTTTGTACGAACGAAGGTTTCCAATTCACGGAAAATTGTCCAACCATCGTTATGCCAGAACACCATACCCGGTGCTTCTTCTTGCATATGATATAAATCTAACGCTTTACCGATTTTACGGTGGTCACGTTTTGCCGCTTCTTCTAAGCGAGTTAAGTATTCCGCTAATTGTTTTTTATCAGCCCACGCCGTACCATAGATACGTTGTAACATTTTATTTTTGCTATCACCACGCCAGTAAGCACCTGCAACTTTCATTAATTTAAAGTTGTGGCAGAAACGCATATTTGGCACATGTGGCCCACGACACATATCAATGTATTCTTCATGATGATAAAGTGCAGGCGTTGCGGTACGTTCGATATTTTCATCTAAGATAGCCATTTTGTATGGCTCGCCGCGTTTTTCAAAAGTATCTCTTGCTTCTTGCCAGCTTACCGGAGTTTTGATGACGTCATAATTGGTTTTCGCCAATTCAAGCATACGTTTTTCGATAGCATCAATGTCTTCTTGAGTTAAAGAACGGTCTAAATCCACGTCATAATAGAAGCCGTTTTCAATCGTTGGACCGATTGCCATTTTGACATCTGGGAATAATTGTTTGATTGCGTGACCAAGTAAGTGCGCGCAAGAGTGACGAATAATTTCTAAACCGTCTTCATCTTTTGCTGTAATAATTTCAAGGTTGGCATCTTCATTGATGATGTCACTCGCATCACGACGTTCACCGTTTACACGGCCAGCGATGGTTGCTTTGGCAAGACCGGCTCCGATATCTTGAGCCACTTCTAACACAGAAACTGGACGATCAAATTCACGTTTAGAACCGTCCGGTAAAGTAATAATAGGCATAATTTTTCCTTATACAGTGGTCGCCCATACGAAAGGCAACATGCAAATAATGATTAAAAACAAACCGCACTTTCATTCACTCCCACTATCGAGCAAACCAAGTGCGGCGGAGAATTTTAGCACTTTCCACCACACTTGTTAATATCTCGCTGAATTCTTTCCAATGAGTAAATAATGATTTTCCTGATAGCTACTTTATCTATTCAAAATTTCCGATAAAATGACCGCACTTTTGATAAACACCAATTAAAGGAAACTCTATGAACGTATTAGTATTGAAATCAAGCATCCTTGCAGATAACTCTCAAAGTAATAAATTAGCCGATTACACCATTGAAAAATTAAAAGACCACAACATTGTGGTACGTGATTTAGCGGCGCAACAACTTCCCCATTTTGATGCAACGGCGGCAACTGCGGTACGTGGCGAACCTAAAACTGCAGAAGAAAATGCACTTTTAGCCTTATCTGATGAGTTAGTGGCTGAATTAAAAGCCGCAGATATCATCGTCATTGGGGCGCCAATGTATAACTTAGGCATCCCAACACAACTTAAATCTTATTTTGATTTTATTGCGCGTCCTCGTGTGACTTTCCAATACACCGAAAATGGCCCTGAAGGTTTACTTCAAGGTAAAAAAGCTATTGTATTAGCAAGCTTTGGGGGCATGTATGATGAAAACAACAATGTGACGAATTACTTAAAAGCCATTTTAGGTTTTGTTGGTATTACCGATGTTCAGTTTGCTTATGCAAAAGGTATCGGATTAGGTGTAGAGGCAATTGAAAAAGCACAACGTTCAGCAAGAAATAAAATTGATGAGATCGTTGCATCTCTCTAATTACTAAAATCCTCAGATAAGCCATTTTGAGATATGCCTCGAAATGGCTTTTTTCTAATCAACTTCCTCTATTTTTAATATCTTTGGTTAAAAATTAAAAAAATATTGTAAAATCACGCCAATTTTTTGATTATTTTCTTGACTTATGCAT
>CAJPKS010000201.1:0-3276 GCA_905371285.1 Haemophilus sp. HMSC068C11
AAATTCCAGATCCCACAAAGTTCAAATTCTCACGAAAAACTGACCGCACTTTGAAATAAGTTTTTAACATCCCTATAAAAATCAAGTACAATACGGAGCAATTTATTCATCTGAAAAGGATAATTTAATGGCGCGTAAACCAGCAAATGCTGAACCTGATTTTGAAACAACACTTGCACAATTAGAAACCATTGTGACAAAACTTGAAAGCGGTGAATTACCATTAGAAGATGCGCTGAAAGAATTTGAGAACGGCATTAAATTGGCTCAACTTGGTCAAGAACGCTTACAACAAGCAGAACAACGTATTCAAATTTTGTTACAAAAAAGCGAAACCGCCCCATTAAGTGATTATCAAGGGGACGAGTAATTCATGAGTTATCAATTCGGCACTGAACTCAAACAAGTTCAAGATCGTATTAATCAGTTTTTAGCCAATCAATTTGAAGAAATTGACTCTTATAATGCCCCTTTGCGTGATGCCATGAAATATGGCTTATTGCTAGGCGGCAAACGCGTTCGTCCTTTCCTTGTCTATGCAACGGGTAAAATGCTGGGGGCAGAAATGCCAGCTCTAGATTACGCTGCCGCAGCCATTGAATCTATCCATGCTTATTCTTTAATCCATGATGATTTGCCTGCCATGGACAACGATGAACTTCGTCGTGGTCAACCAACTTGTCATATTGCTTTTGATGAAGCTACTGCCATTTTAGCTGGCGATGCGTTACAAACTTTTGCCTTTGAAATTCTTACTGAAGCCCCTTCTCTTTCTGCAGAACAAAAATTGCAATTAGTGAAAGTCTTAGCTCAAGCATCTGGCGTACAAGGCATGTGTTTAGGGCAAAGTTTAGATTTAATTTCTGAGCATAAACAAGTTAATTTAGCCGAATTAGAACTTATTCATCGCAATAAAACTGGTGCGTTGCTAACAGCTGCATTAAAACTGGGTTTTATCTGCTCTCCTCACTTTGAAAACAAAGAATTAGAGCAACAACTAGAACGTTATTCACAAGCTATTGGTTTAGCTTTCCAAGTGCAAGATGACATTTTAGATATTGAAGGCGACAGTGCGGAAATCGGTAAACCGGTGGGATCTGATTTAGATTTAGATAAAAGTACTTATCCAAAGCTGCTAGGGTTAGAGGGCGCGAAACAAAAAGCCCAAGAACTCTATCAAACCGCCTTACATGAATTAGACAATTTACCTTTTGATACCACTGCATTGCGTGCATTAGCTGAATTTATTGTCAATCGTAAAAGTTAATGGTGACAGCACTGACTTTGATTTTTCAAAGTGCGGTCACTTTTTTCACATTTTAGGACTAACGAATATATGAACAACTATCCTCTTTTATCCTTAATTAATTCGCCGGAAGATTTGCGTCTTTTAAATAAAGATCAGCTTCCGCAGCTTTGTCAGGAGTTACGGAGTTATCTGTTGGAGTCTGTTAGTCAAACCAGCGGTCATTTAGCATCGGGTCTTGGCACCGTTGAATTAACCGTTGCGCTACACTACATTTTTAAAACCCCTTTTGATCAATTAATTTGGGATGTGGGCCATCAAGCTTATCCACACAAAATTTTGACGGGTCGTCGTGATCAAATGTCCACTATTCGTCAAAAAGGCGGTATTCACCCCTTCCCTTGGCGTGAAGAAAGTGAATTCGATGTATTAAGTGTTGGTCACTCTTCTACTTCAATCAGTGCAGGGCTAGGGATTGCCGTTGCTGCCGAACGTGAAAATGCAGGCCGTAAAACCGTTTGTGTTATTGGTGATGGTGCAATCACTGCGGGTATGGCATTTGAAGCCTTAAATCATGCGGGCTCTTTACATACTGATATGTTGGTCATTTTAAATGACAATGAAATGTCGATTTCTGAAAATGTCGGTGCATTAAATAATCACCTTGCACGTATTTTCTCTGGTTCCTTATATTCAACCGTTCGTGATGGCAGTAAAAAAATCTTAGATAAAGTACCGACTGTTAAAAACTTTATGAAGAAAACCGAAGAACATATGAAAGGTGTGATGTTCTCTCCAGAAAGTACGCTTTTTGAAGAGCTCGGTTTTAACTATATTGGACCAATTGACGGGCATAACATTGATGAATTAATTGCTACCTTAAGCAATATGCGCGATCTTAAAGGCCCGCAATTCTTACACATCAAAACTAAAAAAGGAAAAGGTTACGAGCCTGCAGAAAAAGACCCGATTGGTTTCCATGGTGTACCAAAATTTGACCCAACAAGCGGCCAACTCCCAAAATCAAATGCAAAACCAACCTATTCAAAAATCTTTGGCGATTGGTTATGTGAAATGGCAGAACAAGACGATAAATTAGTGGGCATCACACCTGCAATGCGTGAAGGTTCTGGCATGGTTGAATTTTCAGAACGATTCCCACAACAATATTTTGATGTGGCCATCGCAGAGCAACATGCTGTTACCTTTGCAGCCGGTCTTGCAATTGGCGGTTATAAACCTGTTGTGGCAATTTATTCTACCTTCTTACAACGTGCTTATGATCAGCTTATTCACGATGTTGCTATTCAAAACTTACCTGTTCTCTTTGCCATCGATCGTGCAGGTATCGTAGGTGCGGATGGTCAAACTCACCAAGGTGCTTTTGATTTAAGTTTTATGCGCTGCATTCCGAATATGATCATCATGACACCAAGTGATGAAAACGAATGTCGCCAAATGCTTTACACGGGTTATAAATGTGGTAAACCTGCTGCGGTACGTTATCCGCGTGGAAATGCAATCGGCGTAGAATTAACCCTACTTGCTGAATTAGAAATTGGTCGTTCAAAAATAGTTCGCCAGGGTGAAAAAATCGCGATTCTGAATTTTGGTACACTCTTACCTGCTGCTTTATCTGTAGCAGAAAAACTCAATGCGACTGTTGTCGATATGCGCTTTGTGAAACCAATTGATAAAGCTCGTATTCTAGAAATGGCGGATACACATGATTTCATTGTGACATTGGAAGAAAATGCGATTCAAGGTGGTGCAGGTTCAGCGGTTTCAGAAGTACTAAATTCTCATGGAAAAACAACCGCACTTTTACAACTTGGTTTGCCTGATATCTTTATTCCACAAGGCACCCAACAAGAAGCCCTTGCTGAAGTTAAATTAGACGAAAAAGGGATTGAAGAACAAATTATTGCCTTTATAAAGGGCTAAATTCGTTCATTTTGGTTTAATTTTGATATTTTTAAAAATTTTTTCAAAAATATCGAACTATTTCAAAAACACACAGTCTGATACAT
>CAJPKS010000202.1:0-3259 GCA_905371285.1 Haemophilus sp. HMSC068C11
TCTTTTTATAATAACTGGTAAGATTTGTTATGCATTATTCAATAAAATGACAAATTATTTCAAGTAATTTCTTTACATTGTTTTAAATGTTGAATATTATCAAAAATAAAGAAGATATTTTGAAAAAGATCTAATAAGGAGTGTTTTATGAACAATATCGATACACTTGATCGCCAAATTCTCCGTGTGCTGACTAAAGATGCGCGTACACCTTATGCCGAAATGGCGAAAAGCTTTGGCGTGAGCCCAGGTACGATTCATGTTCGTGTAGAGAAAATGCGTCAGTCTGGTTTGATTGAAGGCACAAAAGCGATTATTGATGAGCGTAAGCTGGGTTATGATGTGTGCTGCTTTATTGGCATTATTTTGAAAAGCGCAAAAGATTACGAAAAAGTGATTAAAAAGCTCGACACCTTTGATGAGGTGGTGGAAGCCTATTACACCACGGGGAATTATTCGATTTTTATTAAAGTAATGACACACACCATTGCGGAATTACATTCCGTGCTGGCGACTAAGATCCAGTTAATTGATGAGATTCAATCAACGGAAACCTTGATTTCCATGCAAAATCCAATTTTACGAGACATTAAACCTTAAATGTCATCGAAACAATAAAGGCGTGTTTGATACACGCCTTTGCTTTTTTTGATTAACGATAACGATCGAGGAATTTGTAATAGAGTGTGCCGATCTTGGTGGCTAATTTTTTGAGGGATTTTCCACCGTAAAACGAAGGCACTTTCAACCCTTCAAAAATTCTCAAACGTTCGTCATTACCTAAAATCGCTTCGGCAATAATGCGTCCAGCAAGTCCAGTGAGTGCGACGCCGTGTCCAGAATAGCCTTGTGCGAAATAAATGTGCGGTGAGATACGACCAAAATGCGGACTTGCGTTGAGTGTCATATCAATCGGTCCTGCCCAGCCATAGTCAATTTTGACGTTTTCCAATTGAGGGAAAACATGCAACATATTACCGCGCATAATCTGTACCATATCTTTTTCAGAACTCGAGTCACTACCAAATAACAAACGGTTATCCGCACTCAAACGATAGTAATCGAGCAAGATATTATTATCGCAAACCGACATGCCATTATTGATCACGGAATCAGCTGTAGCTTGATCTAAGGGTTCGGTCGCAATAATAAAGCTTTCTACTGGCAAAATTTTACGATTAATGCCTCGATGAATGGATTTTGGTAACGCATCAATATAAGCGTTGGTAGCTAAAATAACATCTTGAGAAATGACCGCACTTTTATCAGTTTTAACTTCAATACAACCTGATTTTTCTACTAAATCCACAACAGGCGATTGTTCGTAAATCTGTACGCCTAAATCCAAGCAGGCTTTTGCTAAACCTAAGCAATAATTTAATGGGTGTAGGTGGCCAGAATTGCTATCGTATAACCCGCCTACATAAATATCACTGCCTAGATGTTGTTTAAGTTTGGCCTTATCCCAAAGTTGCATTTTGTCATAGCCAAAAGTCGCGTGGCTGGCCTTTTCCATTTCAATGAGATCGTCCATACGACGTTCATTTAACGCCAATGTAGCATAGCCTTTTTTCCAATCACATTGAATACCATATTTCGCAATGCGTTCATCAATAATATCAATGGCTTCGAGTGACATATCCCAAAGTTGTTTCGCTTTATCAAAGCCTACTTGAGCAATATATTCATCAATGCCTTCTTCAAAACCATTGATGGCTTGACCGCCACTTCTGCCTGATGCACCGAATCCGACTCTCGCACCTTCTAGCACAATCACTTTTTTGCCTTTTTCCGCTAATTCAAGGGCGGCGGATAAACCAAAAAAGCCCGCACCGATGACACAAACATCTGCTTCTTCTTGCTGAGTGAGCGGCGGTAGTTCAAAGGTTTGATTTCGACTATCGAGATAATAAGATTTGACGTGTTCTTGATGAGCAAATTCGAGCATAGTTGATGACTGATTAACATAAAATAGAGATAAACGAAATCTTACCCTGATGGGAAAATATGTCAAACCTTTTGCAAAAAAGGTGCTATACTCCCTAAGTTTACATAGGTAAACGATTGCTTAAGGTTTATTTTGATTGTCCTGAGGAGGTCAATAAATTGAAAAAAAATGCTGTTCAATACATTAAATCACTTTGTCTTTCTGCTGTCGCATTCGTCGCAACCTCTGCGGCATTTGCTGCTGAAAAACTTTATGTTTATAACTGGACTGACTATGTGCCATCTAATTTGGTTGCGGAATTTACCAAAGAAACGGGCATTGAAGTGATTTATTCGACATTTGAAAGTAATGAAGAAATGTATGCTAAATTGAAGCTGACCTCTAGTACAGGTAGTGGTTATGATTTAGTTTTCCCATCAAGCTATTACGTTAATAAAATGGCGAAAGAAGGTATGTTACAAGAGCTTGATCACAGCAAATTAAGTAATTTTAAACAAATTCCAGCAAATTTATTAAACAAGGAATTTGACCCGAATAACAAATATTCTCTGCCTTACGTTTATGGCTTAACCGGTATCGGTGTGAATGCGGATGATATTGATCCAAGCAAAATCACAAGTTGGGCTGATTTATGGAATCCAGAATTTAAAGGCAAGGTATTATTAACCAGTGATGCGCGTGAAGTGTTCCACATTGCATTGATATTAGATGGAAAATCACCAAACACCACGAATGAAGAAGACATTAAAGCGGCTTATGAGCGCTTAGTGAAATTGTTACCAAATGTGGTGACTTTTAACTCTGACTCGCCAGAAGTGCCGTTTGTTCAAGGTGAAGCCTCTATCGGTATGTTATGGAATGGTTCGGCTTATTTAGCACACAAAGAAAATCCAAGTATCCAATTTGTGTATCCAAAAGAAGGCGCGATTTTCTGGATGGATAACTACGCGATTCCAAAAGGTGCGAAAAATACAGAGGGCGCTTATAAATTTATCGACTTCTTACTTCGTCCTGAAAATGCGAAATTAGTGGTTGAAAAAATGGGCTTCTCAATGCCAAATGAAGGCGTGAAAGCGTTACTTTCACCTGAAATGGCGAATAACCCAACCTTGTTCCCATCTGCTGAAAACATTGAAAAAGGCATTATGCAAGGCGATGTGGGTGAAGCAGTGGATATTTACGAAAAATATTGGAATAAATTAAAAACCAATTAATCAAATATTGATGAAAAGTGCGGTGAATTTGACCGCACTTTTTCTTTGTAAAGGATGACAAATGAGTTTTCTTGAGCGACTTTTTCACGCAATCTTG
>CAJPKS010000203.1:0-3240 GCA_905371285.1 Haemophilus sp. HMSC068C11
TTATAATGCTGATTTCTGTTTAATAGCTCATAGTAAAAAGCTTTTTATTAATGGTACAACGAAAGCTCTCCCAGCGGGAGGAATTATCAAATTAAATGATAATGATCTTATTTCTCTATGTAATTATAAGATTAGAGCTAAGATTTTTACTAATGAAGCAGAAATGGTTACTTTACAAGATGAATTATCTTATTTATTGAATAAACAAACGGATAATACAATCTTAAATTTAGGACATGCTCAGCAATATCATTATGATTTTGAGAGAGAACGCATTAATCAAGATTTACTTGAATTAAAAACAAATGACGCGAATTTAGATCCGTTATTGGCATTAAAGGTAGATGATGACTCTTCTTTAGAGTTAATTGATGCGATACCTCATCAATTTGAGCCTGCAGAATATAAATTTTTTAATCCTCATATTCATAGTGTTTTGGAGTATTACACTCCAGTGGATATTAATGAGTCACCAAATGAGTTGGTACTAACTACATCTACAGTGGAATATGAGGAAGTACAAAATTCTGTATCAACTTTTAAAGATAAAGATGATACAAAGCCAAAACAAGTGGAGCCTATTTTAGATCCTCTATTTTTTATTAAATAACTAAGGAAATCTTATGAAATTAAAATCTTTATTTATGTTTACTGCTGTTGCACTAACTGTGGCAGGATGTTCTTCTGATAATGGACCGAGTGTTAATCCACGTTTAGTAAAGCCATCGACTTATTCACTTTCTATTTACGCAACAGATCGAGCGAACATTAACGTATATTCTCCAAAAGATGATGCTATTGCTGTAGTAAGCGATGAGGCAGCAGCAGAATTCGAAGAGTTAGATGCTTTAAAACCCCAAGCTAAACGTCCAATGACAGCTCATGAATACAAAAAAAATGCGACAGCCAATAGTACCAATTCTGATAAGCAAATTATTGAGCAGGAAAATGGAAAGGCTGACGCTAGAGCAACTCCTGTAATGTTAAAAGTTTTCCAATTAACGGATAAGTCTCTATTTTTAAGTAGTACATATGATGATTTTCGTGGTAATGATTTCACAGAATCATTAGGCAAAACATATGTTTCAAATATTGATTTAATTATTGCACCGAATCAGTTCAGATTTGTGGATTCAGAAGAAATGAATGAAAAAACTCATTATATTGGAGTTGTAGCTCTTTTTAATGGTTATGAAAACCGCAAATGGAAAGGTATTGTACAGGTCAAACCTAAAGGTGGGGAAAGTTATCCGCTGTTAATTCGTGTGTTAGACTCTAAAGTTGAAATTTTTAAGGATAATTAATCCATGTCTTTATCAAATCGTGTTTTGTGGAAAGAAGGCCTATTCATTAGGCCTCAACATTTTCAGCAAGAAAGCCGTTTTTTAACGTCACAACTGAAGCAAGTTATTGATATCTCGGCTTATAATCTAGGTTTTGAGAAAATTGCTTTTGATCAACAGCAGCTTTCTTTTGGAAAGTTTGGCATTACCGAATGCAAAGGTGTGATGCCTGATGGAACACTTTTTGATTTACCTTTAACAGATAGTTTACCTTCTCCAATTGGTGTAACTAGCAATCTTGTCGGTGAAACAATTTATCTTTGTTTGCCTATTGTTACAAATGGAGAAGGTGAAATTAAATATTCACCAAGTAATTCCGATTCAATGGACTTCCGAAGTGAGATTGTTTTTACTGAAGTGAAAGACTCTCATAGTGAAAGTGGAAACTATACTCAGCTTGAGTTGTTGAAAAATCAATATTTTCTAAAATCTTCATTAGATGATTTAAGTAATTATGTTTCTTTACCTATAGCAAAGATTAAGGATATTACATTAGATCATCAAGTTATATTAGATGAAGCATTTTATCCTATGTCATTGCATATTAATGCAATGCCGGCCTTCATGAAAAAATTAGCAGAGTTATCTGATTTAGTTTCATTACGAGCACAAAATATTGTTAGTAGAATAGGTCGTCCTGAACAGTCTGGCGTAGCTGATGTCAATGATTTCCTTATGCTTTTAACCCTTAATAGAGTTTCACCGTTAATAAAAAGCATTGTGAAATTAGGTAAAGTACATCCTTTATCTGTTTATGAATTACTTGCTTCACTACGTAGCGAGCTGACTACCTTTGTTTTAAAAGAACGATTTTCAGAAACTTTTTATGATTATCTTCATGAAAATCCAGCGACTTCTTTAGAACCATTATTTAATGATATCAAGTCCTATTTAAGTATAGTGACAAATACGAAAGTCGTACCATTACCAATAGTTGCCCGTCAATATGGAATTTATACAGCTCAGGTTAACGATGCATCACTTTATTCTACAGCTGAATTTATCATTGCTGTAAAAGCACATTTACAACCAGAATTGTTAAAAAATCAGTTTATTCAACAAACCAAGATATCAAGTATCGAGCAAATCAATCAACTTGTTCATTTACAATTGCCTGGTGTTCCTGTGAGTGCTCTACCTGTAGCTCCTCGATATTTACCTTACCATTCTGGTTTTATGTATTTCCAATTAGATAAAACATCACCATATTGGGAGAATTTGCTGACTTCATCTGGATTTGGTTTCCATATTACAGGAAATTATCCAGGATTAGAGATTGAATTTTGGGCTATTCGTGGAGATTTAGCATAATGAATAATAGAGAGTTGTTGAATACATATAATTCATCAATTGATATGCCTTCAGATCGAGTTTTCATTACAAATAATGTGCCAGTAATTAATGAAAAAACTGATCTTCTTTATGAGCAAGTTGGAAATGTTGATTTTGATATTGACTATGACTTTCAATTACAAACCCACTCCTACAATGCCTTAGTTGAATTGGCAAACCCACTATTAGCGACAGCTCTGAGACTAAGAAAATTATCGTCCGTAGAGGATATCGGAAGTTTATATACTAGAATGCAAAATGAAATCATGGCATTGAGTGAAAAAGTAAAAGAATTGAACTATGACAGTGCATTCCAGCTTTCATTCCGATATTGTGTGTGTACATTTATTGATGAAATGGTGATGGCAACGCCTTGGGGAAGCTCTTCAGTTTGGGGGCAGCGTTCTTTACTTGCTCATTTTCATAATGAAACATGGGGGGGAGAAAAGTTTTACTCAATCTTATCGAGAACGATGCTTGAACCTGAAAAATATCATGAATTGCTCGAATTTATGTACATTTGTTTAGCTCTTGGATTTAAAGGACAGTATGCGCTTAGTCCACA
>CAJPKS010000204.1:0-3236 GCA_905371285.1 Haemophilus sp. HMSC068C11
GTATTAATTTGTATCGCCTTAATCGGCTTTATCCTTATTCAACAAGGTAAAGGCGCGAACGCAGGTGCGTCATTTGGTGGCGGTGCATCAGGTACGATGTTTGGTTCTGCAGGTGCAGGTAACTTCTTAACCCGTACCAGTGCAATCTTAGCAACTGGCTTTTTTGTGATTGCTTTAGTGTTAGGTAACATTAACTCTCACCGTGGCAACGTACAAAAAGGTTCGTTTGACGATTTATCTCAAACTGCTGAACAAGTTCAACAACAGCAACAACAAGTTGCTCCAGCAGTTGAAAACAAAAATAATGACATTCCGCAATAAGGAATAAAAACAGAATAAACGCTCTGGTGGTGGAATTGGTAGACACGCTATCTTGAGGGGGTAGTGGCCGCAGGCCGTGCGAGTTCAAGTCTCGCTCAGAGCACCAACTATAAACCGACTTAATCAAGTCGGTTTTTTTTCGCCTAAAATTTGTTTAGACCGCTAGTTATTATCCCCTGTTTTAGTTACAATCGGTCAATTTCTTTTTCTTTAGAAACCCATTAGGAGAGCACTATGAACTTCCCTCAAATCGCCCAACAAGTGATTGATAAACTTGGCGGCAAAGACAACATCGCCACTGCAGCACATTGCGCAACGCGTTTACGTATTGTGTTAAACGATGAAAGCAAAGTGGACAAAGAAGGCATTGATAATATTGAAGGTGTGAAAGGGCAGTTTGCTGTCGCGGGTCAATATCAAATTATCTTCGGTTCAGGTACGGTGAATAAAGTCCATGCTGAACTCACCAAATTGCTTGGTATCGGCGATGTGAGCAAAGCCGAAGTAGCTGAAGCAGCATCAGGCAACCAAAACTTATTGCAACGTTTGGTGAAAGGCTTAGCGGATATTTTCGTGCCAATCATTCCGGCAATCGTAGCAGGCGGTTTGTTAATGGGGATTCACTCCATGCTTACAGCGAAAGGTTTCTTCGTTGATGAATTAAGCGTGATTGATATGCACCCAGGTCTTGCGGATTTGGTGGACTTCATTAATACCATCGCGAACGCACCATTTGTGTTCTTACCAGTATTACTTGGTTTCTCAGCGACCCGTAAATTCGGCGGTAACCCATTCTTAGGGGCTGCGCTTGGGATGTTATTGGTCCACCCTGCATTAGCAGACGGTTGGAACTACGCGTTAACTCTTGCTCAAGGCAAAATCCAATACTGGAATGTATTCGGTTTAGAAATTGAAAAAGTCGGCTATCAAGGCACGGTCATCCCAACATTAGTTTCTGCTTGGGTATTAGCAACCTTAGAAAAAACCTTCCGTAAGTTTGTGCCTTCTTACTTAGATAACCTCATTACCCCATTATTCTCGCTCTTTATTGCGGGCTTCTTAGCATTCACCGTAATTGGTCCAATCGGTCGTGAAGCAGGTTCATTAATTGCATCAGGCTTAACTTGGTTATATGACACCTTAGGTTTCGTGGGCGGCGCGATCTTCGGGGCATTCTATGCACCAATCGTGATCACGGGTATGCACCAAACCTTCATTGCGGTTGAAACACAATTATTAGCTGAAATGGCAAATACAGGCGGTACCTTTATTTTCCCAATCGCCGCAATGTCAAATATCGCACAAGGTGCGGCCTGTTTAGGTGTGGCAGTGGCATTAAAAGATCCAAAAGTACGCGGTTTAGCGGTACCATCAGGTATTTCTGCATTATTAGGGATTACTGAACCGGCAATGTTCGGGGTGAACTTACGTTATCGTCAGGCTTTCTTTGCGGCGATGATTGGTTCAGGCCTAGCAAGTGCCTTTATCGCCTTCTTCAACGTAAAAGCCATTGCATTAGGTGCAGCTGGTTTCTTAGGTATCCCATCGATCAAACCGGATAGCCTTGCGATGTATAGCATTGGTATGTTGATTTCATTTGTGGTGGCATTCACGCTTTCAGTCGTTTTCGTGAAACGCGCACAAGCAAAAGCATAATCGAAATAAAAAAGAAAAAGCACGAGTTTAACCTCGTGCTTTTTTGTTTGGAAAAATGCGTCTAAAAACGACCGCACTTTCAGTGAGAATTAGCCTTCTCGACAATTTAACCAAGCTGTTCTCATGCCTTGATTGTTTTTGTAATACACCGAATTATGCTCACGCGCAATCAGATCCACATGGCTTCCATCAATTGGCTCATAAGAGCGATAAATCACTTCAAAGCGATTTCCACGTGCATTTAAGGTACGATTTTCCACATGATCAAACGGCACGGCTTTTCCACCGTCTAATTGGAAATAAATACCAAAATTATCTTTCATGCGGCTTTCTCTTGAAAGCGGGAAGTAAGTCGTTAAATAAGAATTCGAACCTGTTTCTGAATTACGGCAAGAATAGTAATAACGTTTGTAATCTTTCGGATTGTTTAATTCCGCTTGGCTAATGTTATTTTTAAGGAATCGGGTCTTAACGGTTTTCTTTGGTTGTTGTGTTGTGGTACAAGCAAACAAACCTACGAATGTAGCCGTGAGTAATGCTATTTTCAATTTATTCATCGATAAAGTTCCGAGAGTAGAGTGAATGAGAAAGGGAGTATGATAGCGGAAATTGGGGATTGTGCAATATAGAAAGGGTAAAGTGCGGTGAGTTTTTGAAGTGTTTTTTATTTAAATTAGGCACACGCTGAGAAGCGTGCGTCAACAGATTGTGCTAATAAAGAGAGATAGCGCCAGCGTCCTCGATAGTGCTGTTTAATAAAATCATTGCGAATTTTACTCATAGTCTGTTGGCATAACTAATATTCAAAATCTTTTGGATTTTTTGACCGCACTTTTAGCTGAGAGGCACAAGCGAGGACGCTTGCGCCATCAAAGGGAGGTATTTGCATTTGGTGGAGTTTTTGATGGCGGAAATGATATGACAGCAGGGGCAAAAATTTGAGGTTTTTGCGTTGAGTTAGAATGAAACGATAGCGCTAGCGTCCACGCTAGTGCCGCCTCAATCCGACGAGACTGCGTCGCAATCGGTTAATCATAAGTGAGTGGCGTTGCCACTCTTGTTGGAGAACACAGCCCCAGCGGGGCTGAATTATGCGTAACCATGTACGGCTTTGCCGTGCATGGGAAAAAATAAGCGCTGAAATCTTGCAAATTTTTTGCAAAATCTTACCGCTTGTTCTTTTGAAAAAAGCATTAAAACTCATCTAAATCATCTTCATGATTCATTGATTTTTTATGTCGGTATCCATTCTTATATTT
>CAJPKS010000205.1:0-3217 GCA_905371285.1 Haemophilus sp. HMSC068C11
GGTTAAAAGTAGATAATGGCGCCACTCACTTTGAGTATCTCAATATTTGATCAAACAACGAAACGAATTGCAAAGCAAGATTTCTTCAATGAAATCATTAAGTTAATTATTATTTGGAGGTTCTCTTATGAATGCCTATTTTGCAGAATTTTTTGGCACAGCACTCTTAATCCTGTTAGGTAACGGTGTCGTGGCCAACGTATGTTTAAATAAAACGAAAGGGCAAAGTTCTGGTTGGATTGTGATTACTACCGCGTGGGCATTTGCGGTGTATGTGGCGGTTGTTGTGACAGGTCCTTACAGCGGGGCGCACTTAAATCCAGCGGTAACACTTGGTTTGGCAATGAAGGGTGTATTTGCTTGGGAGCTGGTACCAGGCTACATCGCGGCACAAGTGGTGGGGGGCATGGTAGGTGCGTTGTTGGTTTACATTATGTATAAAGATCACTTTGCAGCGACCGAAGAAGAGGGCTTAAAACGCGCTTGTTTCTGTACTGAACCAGCAATTCGTAACTATCCAATCAACTTAGTGAACGAAATTGTTGGTACCTTCGTACTCGTCTTCGTAATTTTCTATCTTGAGGGGGCAAACATCACTTTACCTGGCACAGCAGAAAGCACACCTATTGGTTTAGGTTCTATCGGGGCATTACCAGTAGCCATTCTAGTTTGGGCAATTGGTTTGAGCTTAGGTGGAACAACCGGTTCTGCGAACAATCCAGCTCGAGATCTTGGTCCGCGTTTAACCTTAGGTCTTTTCCTGGGGGGGACATTAAAAACTAAAGCTGACTGGGGATACAGTTGGGTTCCAGTTGTAGGTCCATTTATCGGTGCGGCTTTAGCAACAGTATTCTATAATGCCATTATGTAATTTATTCAAATAGAAAGAGCGGTCAAAATTCATGATGTTTTTTGAACGTTCTTTTTATATTTAGAGGTTTGATTAAATACAATAATCTTCGAATTCCATTGGCATTTTAGCTTGCAATAAGAATTGTTTGGTGCGCTCTTGCTGTGGATGACTGAAGAATTCAGCTGAGGTATTTTGTTCAACGACCTGACCATTTTCCATGAGAATCACGCGATCTGCCACATCTTTGGCAAAATTCAATTCATGGGTGACGATAATCATTGTCCAGCCTTCTTGCGCGAGCATTTTGAGCGCTTGTAACACTTCACCGACGAGTTCAGGGTCAAGAGCGGAAGTCGGCTCATCTAACAAGATAATATCGGGTTTAACGGCTAAAGCACGGGCGATCCCGACACGTTGCTGTTGACCACCAGAAAGTTGAGAGGGATATAAATCCGCTTTTGCTTTTAAACCAACTTTTTCCAACAATGCCAAGGCTTTTTCACGCGCAATCTCTTTCACTTGTTTTTGCACAACCACCATGCCCTCCATCACATTTTCGAGTGCAGTGCGATGGGGAAATAGATTGTATTGTTGGAACACCATTGAGGAACGTCGACGCAATTTTAGTTCATCGGCTTTGCTGATCTTCTTGCTGAAATCAATAGTTAAGTTTCCATCGGTAAATGCTAATACTCCTTTTTCTGGGCGTTCGAGCAAATTTAAACAGCGTAAAAAAGTCGTTTTGCCTGAACCTGATGGACCCAGAATGGCAACCACTTCGCCTTTATTAATTTCAAAATCAATGCCTTTTAATACATGGTGGCCATTAAAACTTTTCTGAATATTCGTGACTTTTAACATAACCAGTCCTTATAAATGGCGAGAAAGGCGTTTTTCTAAGCGGGTTTGCCCCATTGACAGCACAAAACAGAATACCCAATAAATGAGAGCCGCTTCGCTGTAAATTAAAATAAACTCATAGTTTTCAGCCGTGATGTTTTGTGCCACACGAAATAATTCCGCAATCCAAACGAGCGAAGCGAGAGACGTATCTTTCACTGTGCTAATGAATGTGTTTGATAGCGAAGGGACGGAAATACGTAAAGCTTGAGGCATAATGGTACGCACGAAAGCTTGTGTGTAATTCATGCCTATCGCATAAGAGGCTTCCCATTGACCTTTAGGAATAGCAAGAATAGAGGCTCTCACTGTTTCTGCCGCATAAGCACCAATATTAATAGAGAACGCAATAATGGCGGTTGGGAAAGGTTCAAGTTTGATGCCAACTTCGGGTAAACCGTAGAAAATAATGAAGATCTGCACCAACATTGGCGTGCCACGAATAATTGAAATATAAGTGCGACAAATGCCCTGCAGTATTTTGGTCATTAAATTGGGATGTGGCAATGTGCAAATCACAGCCACGATAACCGCAATGAATAAACCGCAAAAGAAGGAAATGACCGCAAGGGGGATCGTATATAAAATTGCCCCTTCCATCATAGGCCAAAACGAGCTGATTACATAATCAGCTCGTTCTGCGGTCATAAATGGAAGGCTGGCTAACCAATTATTGAGTAATGTCATCGCCAAACCATTTGATTGAAAGTTGTTTTAAAGTTCCGTCTTTGCGTAGTTCTTCAAGTGCTTGGTTCACTTTTGCAATAAGCGGTTCTTCACCTTTCAAGAAAGCAAAACCGGTTGGGATTTTTTTATCACTTTCTACAGCAATTTTTAAGCCTGCATTAGGTTGTTTTTTGAAGTAATCTAATACGGCAAGCTTATCGTTTACTGTTGCATCAACACGACCTTGTTTTACCGCCTCAAGGTTTTGCGCCAAGCTATCTACAGTCACGATAATCGCACCATTATCACGTGCATCTTTGCTCCAGTTACTGGTTGCAGATTGTGCAGATTTTTTACCTTTTAAATCAGGGAATGATTTAATGCTATCGTTATCGGCTTTCGTCACGATTACGCCAGCAGAGTAGTTATAAGGTGCACTGTAATCATATTTTTTTAAACGTTCTGGGCTTGGATTGGTTTGGTTCGCAATAACATCAAAGCGTTTTGCGTTTAAACCTGCATACATGCCATCCCAAGCGGTTTCTTTAAATTCAACTTTCCAACCTAATTTTTGTGCAA
The DNA here is from genome assembly GCA_905371285.1 of Haemophilus sp. HMSC068C11. GTDB lineage: Bacteria > Pseudomonadota > Gammaproteobacteria > Enterobacterales > Pasteurellaceae > Haemophilus_D. The sequence goes on from CAJPKS010000205.1 coordinate 2,999, forward strand.
CTTTTTCGATAATTTCCACATCGAAACCGGTTAACTTGCCATCTTTATCGTGGAAAGTAAATGGTGCGTAAGTACCCTCAGTACCAACTAATAAGGTTTTAGTTTGTTCAACGCGATCAGCAATTTCACCGGCGTTAGCAAAAGTAGAAAGGGCTAATCCTGCCGCTAAAAGTGCGGTGCTAAAAAATGATTTTTTCATAAGTATTCCTTTTTTAGATA
>CAJPKS010000206.1:0-3199 GCA_905371285.1 Haemophilus sp. HMSC068C11
AATCACTCTACAAAAGATAAAATTAGAGAAAGCGGCTTATGGCAGGTTAATGAGCTATATAAAGAGAGTTTAACTGAAGCTGAATTAGCAAAACTATTGGCTCTTGTGATATAATTATTTAGGTCTAGATATTTTATTCGTAACTGTATAATTGGGGAAACTATGCGAAAGCGTTGCCTGTGGGTGTTGATTATTTTGTTGCTATTGATCGTAATAAGCATTGGCTTATTACGCGTTTTTGCGACCCCGAAACGTGTAGCGCAACTTACCAATCATTTTTTAGCACCGCATTATCACATTGAATTAGCCGATGACTGGCAATGGGAAACCACAGGTTTAACACTGCCAGAGCTAAAAGTGAAAACTGACCAATGTACGCTAGTGAACCTGAATAATACTCAGGTGACTTGGTGGAATACGCATAGTCTTGATGTTGAAAAGGCTAGCTTGAATTATGATTGTTTAACCCATTTACCCAGTGATAATGCTGAAAAAACACCGCCAAATTTGACCGCACTTTGGGCAGCATTGCCTATTTCTCATGTTAACGTCAAACACTTTCAATTAACTAATGCCGAAGCCTTGACACAAGGGGCTTTAAAACCTTTCTTATCGGCTGATTGGGCGTTAGACGCAAACTATAACGGCAACCAATTAGCACTCGAAGCTCAAGCCAATAATGACGGGCTTGAGCTTCATCATCAATCGACTGTCACGCCACAAGATGGTATTTTCCAATGGGCGGGAAGTACCGACATCAAACAAGCAGACGATAAAACCTACGATCTTCATTTCTCTGCGAATTTTGATCCTGATCTTTCTCAACTCCCTCAACAAGGCAATGTCTTACTTAACTGGAATAACCCAGAACTGGCCGTCACAAAAGGCGAGGCAAAAGTGTCATGGCAAGGTGCAGACGGTCAGTTAAATGCTCAAGATTTAACAGCAAATTCGCCGTTGTTGGATGTGCCTTTCGTGTTCACCAAAGATGGCTTGGATATTTCGTGGGGGAAATTTTATTGGACCTTTGATAGCTATCAACCAATCAAAGGTTTCCTTGGGTTATCTATTCACCGTGCGGCAGAAGGCTTGTTGCCATTAAGCATTGATATGAACGTGATCTTACAAACCTTTGGCGAAATGGGCAAAGGGGAGATCGTGATTTCAGGCAAAAATGGTGAAATCGGTGGGGGCGATGACAATAATGAATTGGATTTTGAGCTGAAAACACGCGGGGATTTACGTTATAACGCTACTGTGGCACAAACCAATTTAACCTATCATCTCGGCGGGATTTTTACGCATCCAGTGGTGTATTTTTACCCGGGTTCCGTCTTTAAAATGGATACCATTCAGCCAGATACCAAGTTGCATGTTCGTTTACCGTTAGATGACATTATTATTGGTCGTTATGGTTTGGAAGGTCGTTTGCTCGCAACATTAAAGGGCACGACACCACAGTTTGAAAATCTCGATTTAAAATTAGACGGAAACGCCCATGAGTTTATTGCCGGTATTAAAACCGTGTTTGATTTGCGGGATGAAGAACATAAGTTGCAGTCTGTGGAAAAACAAGCGACAAACCGTTGGGATTGGACAATCAATGGCAGTGCAAACTGGAAATCCTTAAATACGCCAGTCAAAATGGAAGGGAAAGGCTTTTGGGAAGCCGATCATATTGAATTAAATCAACTTTCTGCTCATTCCAAAGAAGTCAAAATGAAAGAGGTAAAAATGGCGCCACTTTCATTGGAACTTAAAGATCGACTCCGCTGGGATTATGAAGAAGAACATATTCGAGGCTTGTTACAAGCGAAAACTGATTGGATTGAGCTGGCTTATGGCGGTCGTTTTGTTTCGCCTGTTTTTGGTTTAGGCATTGATGGTAAGAGTATCAGTAACTTCAATTTTGCAGGTGATTTGAAGGCTGGTTCTCTTGGGCCCTTAGATGTTTTGGGTATATATCAGAATAGTGCACTTTCAGGCGAAATTAGCTGGAAAGAACAATCCGCAAAAGTATTCCAATCACTCTTCCCACAAAAATGGAACTGGTTAATCCATGAAGGGAGCATCAAAGGACACAGCAAATTCGTGATTAATACCAATGGCGTGAAAATGGGCGGAGAGCTGAACCTGAAAAACGGCAAAATCACCATGCCAGATGGTGAAGTGTATGGTTTGAATATTCGCTTCCCAATGAATTATGAAAACGAGGCATTACAAGTGGCTTCGGGCAAACCCATTCATATTTCGACTAAAAATATTCGCTATGGAGCACTTTCTGTTGCCAATGGGGAATTGGATTTATTCGGGCGCTATCCGAATACCATGAAAAATCCACTTATCTTAAAAAATGTGAAACTTTCCTTATTTGATGGTGAATTGACGGTACCTCAGCTCACTTTCCCACAAAGTAAAATGGCGACACTTTCTTTTACTAATATCGATTTAGCCCAAGTGTTAGCCTTAGCGCAATATAATCAAGTAACCTTAACTGGCCGCGCGAATGCGACCCTGCCATTTTGGCTTGGACATAAGGAATGTTTGATTTGTAATGGCACGTTAGAACAGGTGGGAAATGTGTCCATCAAATTAACGGATGAAATGGTGAAAGGGCTGAAAAAAGGCGGTTGGACAGAGAATATTTTGGTGGATTTATTAAAAGAAATGGAACTGCAAAATTCTCATGCGGCGGTGACGCTCGATCCTAAAGGGCAAATGACGTTGCGTGCGAGTATTAGCGGATTTAATCCAACCAAGCGAACTCATAATCCGATAACGTTGAATTATACGCACCAAGAAAATATGTTTGAATTGTGGAATATGATTGACTATGGCTCACAATTTGAACAAAATCTGCAATATAAACTTTATAAGCAATTAGACAAAGACAAATGATAAAACACCTTAAATTTCAACCGCACTTTTTTATTTTTGCGGCTATGTTTACGCTCACGGCTTGCACACCGACCATCCAATTGGATACACCAAAGGAAGGCATCACCATTAACATGAATGTGGTGGTGGACCACAATATTAAAGTGGAAATGGATGAAAAATCCCAGAAAGCTGTGGGTGAAGTAGAGCCTGTGAAGAAATAATCGAATAAATCAACAAAGGCCGTCTGAATATTTTCAGACGGCCTGAAACCTTTGAACAATTAGCAGTACGTGCAATGGCCGCTATTTACGATATCATT
>CAJPKS010000207.1:0-3159 GCA_905371285.1 Haemophilus sp. HMSC068C11
TTACAAAACAATGAAGGCTTTGTTCATGTTTGTAAGGTCGATAATGACGGCGCGAGCGAGCTCGGTTAAATAACATATCGCTTTATCCCCTCTTTTATAAGAGGGGAATAACATTTTATCAAAACTCTATAATTAACGGATATACAATGAATTTGTACAACATCAAACACCCTGAAGAACAAGTAAATTTTGCTCAGGCAGTACGTCAAGGGCTTGGCAAAGATCAAGGTTTGTTCTTTCCAGAAACCATCCCTGCTTTAACCAATATTGATGAGTTATTAGCCTTACCATTGGTTGAACGTAGCCAAAAGATTCTTGGCGCCTTAATCGGTGAAGAATTGCCGAAAGCCACTTTGGATGCAATGGTAAAAAATGCATTTACTTTTCCTGCACCGTTGGAAAAAGTAGAAGATAATATTTATGCCCTTGAATTATTCCATGGACCAACTTTAGCATTTAAAGACTTCGGTGGTCGTTTTATGGCGCAGGCGCTCGCTGCAGTGCGTGGTGATGGCAAAATCACCATTTTAACAGCGACATCTGGTGATACCGGTGCGGCAGTTGCCCACGCGTTTTATGGGTTAGAAAACATCAATGTGGTGATTTTATATCCGAAAGGCAAAATTAGCCCATTACAAGAAAAACTATTCTGTACTTTAGGTGGCAATATTCGCACTGTGGCGATTAATGGCGATTTCGATGCCTGCCAAGCGTTAGTTAAACAAGCCTTTGATGATGCAGAACTGCGTCAAGCGATTGGTTTAAACTCAGCAAATTCCATTAACATTAGCCGTTTATTAGCGCAAGTTTGTTATTACTTTGAGGCGGTCGCACAGTTACCAAAAGAAAAACGCGATAACGTAGTGGTTTCTGTACCAAGTGGTAACTTCGGTAACTTAACTGCGGGATTAATCGCTAAAACATTAGGTTTACCAATTAAACGCTTTATTGCAGCAACCAATGCTAACGATACCGTGCCACGTTATTTAGAATCAGGTAATTGGGCACCTAAAGCGACTGTAGCGACGCTTTCTAATGCGATGGATGTGAGTCGCCCGAACAACTGGCCACGTGTCGAAGAGTTATTTAAACGTAATGGCTGGAATTTAAGTGATTTAGGTTCAGGTATGTTAAGTGATGGCAAAACAGAAGAAACCTTAAAAGCGATGTATGCAAAAGGTTATTTATGTGAACCACATGGTGCGATCGCATATCAGGTATTGAAAGATCAACTTAAAGCGGATGAAACTGGTATTTTCTTATGTACGGCACATCCTGCGAAATTTAAAGAGTCTGTTGAGCGTATTCTTTCGCTTGATCTTCCATTGCCAGAAGCATTGGATAAACACAATAAATTGCCATTACTTTCTGATGAAATGGATGACGATTTTGCACAATTACGTGCATATTTGCTGAAATAATAAAAAAGTGCGGTTGATTTTGACCGCACTTTTGTTTTATTCCTCAAAAGGGCGGGATAAACGCCCTTTATTTTTTAGGAGTTAATCTTCTTTTCCTAAGATTTGATTCACTTCACTCTTATAGAGAACTGCTTTAGCACCGAAAATGGCTTGTACGCCACCGCCAACTTCAAGCACATCAATCGCACCTAATTTTTTCAATGTGGCTTTATCAACGGCTTTTACATCTTTAACTGAAACACGTAAGCGAGTAATACACGCATCCACGTTTTCAATATTTTCAGCGTTACCTAATGCTGCAATAATTTTATGTGCATTTTCAGTCAGTGAGCTGGTTTCTTGTTCTACATTTTCTTCGGTTTCTTCACCGCGTCCTGGCGTCATCACATTAAAGATGCGAATCAAGAAAACGAAAGAGAAGTAATAGAGCAATGCCCAAGGAATACCGACGAAAATTACACGCAACCAATGGGTGTTTTCATTACCTTGTAAGATACCGAAGAGCAAGAAATCAATAAAACCACCAGAGAAAGTATTCCCGATAGAGATATTTAAATAATCGGCAATAAAGAAAGATACACCATCAAGGAATGCGTGGAACACATAAAGCCATGGTGCAACAAACAAGAACATAAACTCGATCGGTTCAGTAATCCCAGTAATGAATGATGTTAGGGCAGCACCAAGGAATAAGCCGCCAATTTGTGCACGACGTTTTTTCGGTACACAGTGATACATGGCTAAACAGGCAGCTGGTAAGCCAAACATCATGGTATCAAAACGGCCAGCAAAGAAACGAGTCCCTTCAGTAAATAAACCGTGGTGATTTGGATCCGCTAATTGAGCAAAAAAGATTTTTTGTGCGCCAACAATCATCTCGCCATTGACCATTTCCACACCGCCTAATTCAGAGTACCAAAACAGTGGGTAAATCATGTGATGTAAGCCAACAGCACCAGATAATCGCATTAAGAAACCATATAAGAATGTTCCAAAGGTTCCCATGGATGCGATGCTTTTACCTGCCGAAACGAGCCATTGTTGGAAAGTTGGCCAAATGAGGAAGAAAACTAATCCAACGAAAATAGCTGAAAAAGCCGTCACAATTGGCACAAATCGAGACCCACCAAAGAAACCTAATACTTGTGGTAATTGAATGTTGTGATAGCGATTGTGTAATTTGACGGTAATCAAGCCCATCACCAATGCACCAATCACTCCCGTATCGATGCTTTTTACATCAGGAGAAAAAATCGGAATTAATGCAGCAATGGTGCCCGTCATAATGAGATAACCAACAACTGCAGCGAGAGCAGCAACGCCTTTGTCACGTTTAGCTAAGCCGATACCTAAACCAATACACAATAATAAGGCTAAATTGGAGAACACCACGCTACCAGCTGCAGACATAATCTGAAACAGGCCTTGCAGCGCCTCATTATTTAAAATTGGATAGGCTTGCACAGTTGCTTTATTGGAAAGTGCACCACCGATCCCGAGTAAAAGACCCGCCGCAGGCAAAATAGCAATCGGCAGCATGAATGCTTTCCCGACTTGTTGAAGTTGTTTAAACATAGAACCTCCTGTGATTACTTTGATGAAATGTAACGTATTTAAGGAGAAAAATCTGTGAAACTGCTCACAGTTTTAATCTAAGACGTTGTTTTGACAGATTTTTGCTTGTGTTGGCGTGTAGCGAAATTCCTTTTATAATGCTATCAAACGGATATGTTTATTT
>CAJPKS010000208.1:0-3102 GCA_905371285.1 Haemophilus sp. HMSC068C11
AATCACTTTACTTACTTGATTCTCTGACACGTCTAATACCTTTAAAATAAATAATAATAAAACATTGAGATTATACGATATTTCTGTATAAAAATAAAACGCACCCTAAGGTACGTTTTAAAATCTTAGCCAAGTTTTTTCTCAAGGGCTTTCAATCGTTTATTCATACCATCAATTCCCAAGGTAAGTGCGGCTGTTTTTCGCCACTCTTTATTGGTTTGTAGTGGAATGCCCGATGAGTATACGCCAGGCTCAGTAATTGGGCGCATCACCATACCCATGCCTGTCACGGTTACTTTATCGCAGATCTCCATGTGACCATTAATCACACTTGCTCCGCCAATTAAGCAATAACGACCTACTTTTAAGCTACCCGCCATAATCACACCACCAGCCACTGCTGTGCCTGTGCCAATATGAACGTTATGGGCAATTTGGCAAAGATTATCAATAATAACGTTATCTTCAATGACTGTCGCATCTAAGGCACCACGGTCAATACAAGTACAAGCACCGATTTCGACATTATTACCAATAATCACTTGCCCAACTTGTGGGATTTTCACCCAACGGCCACGATCATTCGCATAGCCAAAGCCATCACTACCAATGACTGCACCTGATTGAATTAAGCAATTTTGCCCAATTTCTACTTCATGATAAACGCTTACGTTTGCCCAAAGCTGTGTACCCGCGCCAATTTTTGTGAATTTACCAACAAAACAACCCGCGCCAATAATCACGTTATCGCCTAATAGAACACCTTCTTCAATAACGGCATTTGCACCAATTGATACATTTTCACCCATTGAAGCTTTTTCAGAAATAACCGCACTTGGGTGGATATTTTGAGCAGCTTTCGGCGTGGTATCCATATATTGAGCTAATACAGCGTAAGCAACATAAGGATCTTTGACGATAAGTAAATTACTTTCAGGTGAGCAAAACTCCACATCCGCTTCTGACACGACAAGAATACCTGCTTTAGATTCCGCTAATAAAGGACGGAATTTTGCATTAGAAATGAAGGTAAGCTGGTTAGGTTCTGCTTTTGACAGTGCGGCGATATTATTAACGACAACGTCGGCGTTACCACGAAGGGTACCGCCGACTTTTGCTGCTAATTCCTGTAAAGAATAGGATTTTTGCATTATGAGAACCTATTATTTTTTCTCTTCAGTTTTTGCTGGAGCTGCTTTTTCAGTTGCAGGAATAGATTTTAATACATCTTCAGTAATGTCTTTACCATCTACCGCAAATACTACAGAGTTAGCATCTAAAACATAAGTATAACCTTTTGCTTTAGCTAAATTATTCGTTGCAACTTGAATGCTTTCTAATAATTTACCACGCTCTTCAGTTTGACGTTTTTCGTTTAACTCTTGGAACTCTGCCACTTTTTTATCTTGCTCTTCCATTAATTTATTTAATGCAGCTTCTTCATCTGAACCAAATTTAGTAATTTCTTCTTGGCGCTTTTGAATTTCAGCTTGACGTAAACGAGGTGCATCTTTTTGTAAAGCAGCCACTTTTGCTTCTACTTTTTTACGAGATGCTACGATTTTGTCATCAATTTCTTTCTTACTTGCAGCAAGTTTATCCGCCATTGGTTTGAATTCTGCATCTAACTTATCTGCTACAGCTTGACGATCCGGGTGGTTTTGGAATAAGTAACCCGCATTGATGAATGCGATATTTTCATCTGCAGCAGCAAAACCTGATGCAAGTGCAAGACCTAAAGAAAGTGCGGTAACTTTTACTACGTTTTTCATATTTGAATTTCCTTAAATTAGTTGAGTAAATATTTCTGTGTCAGCTAACTCACTGACACAGAACGAAGATTTTGACTTAAATAGAACGTAAAAGTTCAATTTATTAGAAAGAACCACCAATACTAAATTGGAATTGTTCTACATCATCATTTTCATATTTTTTGATTGGTTTCGCGTAAGAGAATACCAATGGTCCGATTGGTGATTGCCATTGGAAAGCTACACCAGTCGATGCACGGATTCGACCTGCTTTGCTGTAATCAGGTAATGTTGCATAAACAGGAGATGATTTTAAGCCTTCTTTATCTGATTTCCATTTTGTATTCCAAACACTCGCAGCATCAACGAAAAGTGAGGTTCTTACGCTATTTTGGCTTTTATCTCCAACAAATGGGGTTGGAACAATAAGTTCCACGCTTGCTGTAGCCATCGCGTTACCACCAACGACATCAGTACTTTGATACCATTGGCCATATTTGTCTTGATAAATCGCATTAGGACCTACTGCACCATAAGCAAAACCACGTAATGAACCGATACCACCCGCCGTATAAAGTTGATAGAACGGTACACGTTTACCACCTAAGCCATTTGCATAAGAAGCAGTTGCTTTTCCAGATAATACCCAGCGATGATCACGATCTAATGGGTAGAAACCTTGAAGATCAGCACTTAATTTATAATATTTATTATCAGATCCTGGAATGGTGACACGGCCACCTAAACTTGCTTTCACACCTTTAGTTGGGAAATAGCCACGGTTTAGGCTGTTGTAATTCCAACCAAATGAGAAATCAAAATCATTAGTTTTGATTGAGTTTCCAGTCAAATTCATTGACTTCATGTATAAATCACGGTTGTATTCATACGCGAAGTTACTGATTTTATTATAAGTATAACCTAATCCCACGTAATATGAGTTATTCTCATTAACTGGGAATCCTAATGTGACATTACCACCGTAAGTTGTACGTTTATAGGTTGATAAAGTATCACTTTTCGAGTTATCGTAAGTTTCATAGAATACGTTTCCACCTAAACTTACTCCATCTTTAGTAAAGTATGGTTCTGTATAACCCAAGTTTACACTTGTACCGTAGTCATTACGTGTACCTGCTAAACTTACCGCTGCACCTGTTCCCAAGAAATTGTCTTGTTTCACACTTGCTTGATAGCTGATACCACTTTCTGTACCATAACCGATACCAAAGTTAATACTACCGGTATTACGTTCTCTTACTTTATATACGACATCGACTTCATCATTAGAACCTTGAATTGGTTCAACACGATTTTCTACACTCTCAAAGAAACCCGTTCTATCTAAACG
>CAJPKS010000209.1:0-3086 GCA_905371285.1 Haemophilus sp. HMSC068C11
CCTAGGGTGCGTTTTATTTTTATACAGAAATATCGTATAATTCCAGCGTTTTATTGTTATTTATTTTAAAGGTATTAGACGTGTCAGAGAATCAAGTAAGTAAAGTGATTGAAGCAAAAGAAATTATGACCTTATTGCCACATCGTTATCCATTTTTATTAGTGGATCGCGTGTTGGATTACAAAGAAGGTGAGTGGTTAAAAGCAATTAAAAATATCAGTGTAAACGAACCTTGCTTTACTGGTCATTTCCCAAGTGAACCGATTTTACCAGGTGTGTTAATTCTTGAAGCTTTGGCACAAGCAATGGGATTACTTGCATTTAAAACCCATGAATTAAAAGGTGGCGAATTATTCTATTTCGCAGGTATTGATGAAGCGCGCTTCAAACGCCCAGTATTACCTGGAGATCAAATGGAATTGAACGTTCAAGTGATAAAAGAACGTCGTGGTATTACAGCATTCACGGGTATTGCAACCGTAAACGGTGAAGTAGCTTGTGAAGCCAAATTAATGTGTGCTCGTCGATAATTAAAGAAAATTAAGGGGTAAGTATGATCCACCCAAGTGCAAAAATTCACCCGACCGCGATTGTTGCTGATGGCGCAGTTATTGGCGAAGATGTTGTTATCGGTCCTTTCTGTATTATTGAAGGGAGCGTTGAGATTAAAGCACGTACAGTTTTAAATTCTCACATTGTCGTGAAAGGCGATACCGTGATTGGTGAAGATAACCAGATTTATCAATTTGCCAGCATTGGTGAAGTGAACCAAGATTTAAAATATAAGGGCGAAGCAACAAAAACCATTATTGGTAATGGAAACCGTATTCGCGAGCATGTGACGATTCATCGCGGCACTATCCAAGGTGGTGGTGTAACACGTATTGGTAATAACAATTTACTCATGGTAAACGTACATGTTGCTCATGACTGCCAAATCAAGAATAACTGTATCTTAGCAAATAACGCAACACTTGCAGGTCATGTTGAATTGGATGATTTTGTGATTGTTGGTGGTATGTCTGCGATTCACCAATTTGTGATCGTCGGAGCACACGTTATGCTAGGTGGTGGTTCAATGGTTAGCCAAGATGTGCCGCCTTATGTGATGGCTCAGGGTAACCATGCTCAACCTTTCGGCGTTAACCTGGAAGGATTAAAACGTCGTGGTTTTGATAAACCAACCATGCACGCGATTCGTAACGTTTATAAAATGATTTACCGCAGTGGTAAAACCCTTGAAGAAGTCTTGCCAGAAATTGAACAAATTGCGCAAACAGAATCTGCAATTAGTTTCTTTGTGGAATTCTTCAAACGTTCTACTCGTGGCATTATTCGTTAATTAACGTTTCTTTTCTCGTTAAGAGAAAATGATGAATAACAAAGAGACCGCACTATGATTTGTTCAAAGTGCGGTCGTTTTTTAGGATAAATTTAATGATTAAAGAAAATCCGACTATTGCGATTATTGCCGGCGAGGTCTCTGGCGATATTCTTGGTGCAGGTCTCATTCAGGCGCTTAAACGCTACTATCCACAAGCTAAATTTGTCGGGATTGGTGGCGAGCGAATGATTGCTCAAGGCTTTGAAAGCTTTTTTGATATGGAAGAGCTTTCTGTCATGGGACTAGTAGAAGTTCTCAAGCATTTGCCGCGATTGCTAAAAATTCGTCGCAGTATCATCGACCAACTCTCTGACATTAAACCTGATGTATTTATTGGTATTGATGCACCGGATTTCAATCTTACCGTTGAACTGAAATTAAAAGAAAAAGGGATTAAGACCATTCATTACGTGAGTCCATCTGTCTGGGCTTGGCGTCAAAATCGTATTTATAAAATTGCCAAAGCGACCCATCAAGTATTAGCCTTTCTTCCTTTTGAAAAAGCCTTTTATGATCGTTTTAATGTGCCTTGCCGTTTTATTGGCCATACCATGGCGGATGCGATTCCATTAAAACCAAATAGAACGGAAGCTTGCCAGACCTTAGGTATTGATGAAAAAGGACGTTATCTTGCCATTTTAGTTGGGAGTCGGGGGAGCGAAGTTGGGTTTCTTTCAGAACCATTTCTAAAAACCGCTTTGTTATTAAAAGAAAAATATCCAGACCTGCAGTTTTTAGTCCCTTTAGTGAATGAAAAGCGTCGCCAGCAATTTGAGGAAATAAAGGCTCAGATTGCTCCTGATCTTGATATGCATTTAATTGATGGTAAAGCACGCCAAGTGATGATTGCTGCCGAAGCAACTTTACTAGCTTCAGGTACCGCAGCGCTTGAAGCAATGTTGTGTAAATCTCCAATGGTAGTGGGCTATCGAATGAAGCCATTCACTTATTTTTTAGCAAAACGATTAGTCAAAACAAAATATATTTCATTGCCTAATTTATTAGCGGATGAAATGCTGGTGCCAGAAATGATTCAAGAAGATTGCGAACCGCAAAAATTAGCAGAACAACTTTCTCAGTATTTGGGTGATGACGAAAGTGCGGTCAAATCTCGCAGTGTTTTAATTCAACGTTTTACTGAATTACATAAATTAATTCAATGTGATGCGGACAGCCAAGCCGCACAAGCTGTGATTGATTTGTTGGAGCAAAAACATGACTGATTTTGTTTACCCTGAAGGCTATCAATTATTTGCAGGTGTTGATGAAGTTGGACGAGGCCCTTTAGTGGGGGCAGTTGTCACGGCTGCGGTGATCTTAGATCCGAATAAGCCGATTGCTGGTTTGGCAGATTCTAAAAAACTCAGTGAGAAAAAACGTCTTGCACTCGCAGCAGAAATTAAAGAGAAAGCCTTAGCTTGGTCAATGGGCCGAGCAGAGCCAGCCGAGATAGATGAATTGAATATTCTTCATGCCTCGATGCTAGCCATGGAGCGAGCCGTAAAAGCCTTAGAAATTCAACCGCACTTTGTGTTGGTGGATGGCAATCGTATTCCGCCTAACCTTGGTTTACCAGCTCAAGCGGTAGTGAAAGGGGATTCACTAGTGGCTGAAATTAGTGCGGCCTCTATTTTGGCAAAAGTCGCACGCGATCAGGAAATGGAAGCATTAGATAAAATGTATCCAGAATATGCTTTTGCGC
>CAJPKS010000210.1:0-3081 GCA_905371285.1 Haemophilus sp. HMSC068C11
GTCAATCAACAAGTGCCCACACAGATTGTCTGATATATTGTTAAAGAGCAAAAAAATAAATTGGTCGGCGAGATAGGATTTGAACCTACGACCCACTGGTCCCAAACCAGTTGCGCTACCAAGCTGCGCTACTCGCCGTCAGATTTCTCAACAATGAGAAAATGGGGTGGCTAATGGGATTCGAACCCACGACAACTGGAATCACAATCCAGGGCTCTACCAACTGAGCTATAGCCACCATTGATTAGTTGTTCATCGCATTGACTTTCTGGCGCGCTCGACAAGATTCGAACTTGCGACCTTTGGCTCCGGAGGCCAACGCTCTATCCAACTGAGCTACGAACGCGTTACTGCGTCGTTGCAGGGGCGTATATTAATGATTTCCAAATACCTTGTCTAGCACTTTTTTGAAAAAAAATATCAAAAGATAAATTTTTGTTCAATTTGTATAGAATTTATTATTTATTCGTCTATTTTTAGTGCTAAATAGTAAAAAAGGATAGCAAATTGCTATCCTCTTTATTTAGTTTATTGTTTATTACGGCGCGCTCGACGTTTCATTCTTCGTACCCATCGAGTAATTTTCCATGCTTTTGTAATTGAATAAGCATAAAGGAAGAATAGCACGATAAACGCAATGAACATTGCCCATTCATTAATATAGAAAATCTCACCTAAGATCCCAATTGCAGCACAAATTGCCGCAAATAAGGTAATTAATAAAAAGGCTTGGCGAGACGTTAATCCTGCACGAACCATTAAGTGATGTACGTGTAAGCGATCTGGTCTGAATGGACTTTTTCCTTTACGTAAGCGACGATAAATAATGGCCACCATATCAATTAAAGGCACTGCAATGATCCAAAGTGCGGTTACTGGATTCATCGGATGTCCTTTTCCTTGCGTACTTAAAAGTAGAATCCAAATAATGGTAAAGCCAATTAAGGTACTTCCTGCATCACCCATAAACACTTTATATTTAGGTCCTAACGGAATACCTAAGTTTAATAATAGATAAGGTAAAATTGCGACAATTAAGGCAAAACTCCAATATGCCATATCCATCTGTCCATCACGGAACATCAAGATACCAATAGCAGCAAATGAAACAATAGATAATCCACCTAACAATCCATCAATACCATCAATCATATTAAAGGCATTAATAATCGCGATTGTGGCAAATACGGTAATAATCAACCCAATAGAACCAAGTGTTAATTGGAATGGTCCGAGAATCTGGCCTAAATGATCTAAATAAACATTACCCAAGTCGATCATTAAAATCGCAAGCACGGCTTGAATCCCTGCACGCAAGAAGGGACTAATATCGAAGCGGTCATCTAAGATACCAATTGCCAGTAGAACAAAAATACTGAATATATAAAGATAAGGTAAACGAAGTTGATCCCACTCCATTAAATAATAGCAAAGGTTTCCCATAAAGAGAGAAACACCGCCAATGAGCGGAATCGCACCTTGGTGACGTTTACGATAATTCGGCTTATCAACCAAGCCAATTTTATTGGCAATTGGTCGCATGACAATTAAGGTTAAAAATGCCCCTAAAAAAGTGACGAGAAGACTTAGCATAGTTTTTATCCTAAAATTTTTTTGCAAAGGATAACATAAAGAAAAATCAGCACACAAAGATTTTTCTCAAATTCAGTTTTTTAGTACAATATGACCACTTTTAATATAAGGATTCAAATCATGACAAAATCAACCGCACTTTTCTCTCGTGCACAAGAAGTTATTCCTGGTGGTGTAAACTCCCCTGTTCGTGCCTTTAAAGGCGTAGGTGGTACACCTGTATTTATTCAAAAAGCCAAAGGCGCTTATATTTACGATACTGAAGGCAAACAATATATCGATTATGTAGGTTCTTGGGGACCAATGATTTTAGGTCACAACCACCCAGCTATTTTAGATGCTGTATTAAAAGCAGCGGAGAATGGTTTAAGTTTTGGTGCACCAACCCCCTCTGAAATTGATTTAGCGGAATTAGTCTGTGAAATTGTGCCATCTATTGAAATGGTTCGTATGGTAAGTTCAGGTACTGAAGCAACCATGACAGCAATCCGTCTTGCGCGTGGTTATACAAATAGAAGCAAAATCTTAAAATTTGAAGGTTGTTACCACGGTCATTCTGATTCACTTTTAGTAAAAGCAGGATCGGGCGCATTAACACTTGGTCAACCTAGCTCACCAGGTGTACCTGAAGATTTTGCAAAACATACTTTAACTGCTGAATATAACAATCTTGATTCTGTTAAAAAACTCTTTGAAGAATTCCCTAACGATATCGCTTGTGTGATTATTGAACCTGTCGCAGGCAACATGAACTGTGTTCCACCAAAAGAAGGATTCTTACAAGGCATTCGTGAAATTTGTGATCAATATGGTGCACTTTTCATTATTGACGAAGTCATGACAGGTTTCCGTGTTTCACTTGCAGGCGCACAAGCTTATTATGGTGTAACACCGGATCTCACCACATTAGGTAAAGTCATTGGTGGCGGTATGCCAGTGGGTGCAGTGGGTGGTAAAAAAGTAATTATGCAACACCTTGCACCGACCGGTCCAGTTTACCAAGCGGGTACCCTTTCAGGTAACCCGATTGCAATGGCTGCAGGTTTAGCTTGTTTAACTGAATTGAAAAAAGCTGGTAACGAACAACATCTTGCAGAATTAACCACTAAACTTTGTGATGGCTTAAAAGCATTAGCCCAAAAACACAATGTGCCATTCGTGATAAATCATGTAGGCGGAATGTTTGGTATTTTCTTCACTGACCAAAAACAAGTTACCTCTTATGCAGAAGTCATGAAATGTGATACCGAAAAATTCAAAGTGTTCTTCCACAAAATGCTCGATCAAGGCGTTTACCTTGCGCCTTCTGCTTTTGAGGCGGGCTTTATGTCTTTAGCTCATACAAATGAAGACATTGAAAAAACACTTGCTGCCGCAGATATAGCATTTGCAGCCGTTGCTTAAAACATAAAAAGTGCGGTTAAATTTAACCGCACTTTTTTATTTCATCTTACAAAAGTTCATAGAGCAAGTTTTCTAATAATCCCA
>CAJPKS010000211.1:0-3061 GCA_905371285.1 Haemophilus sp. HMSC068C11
CAAAAAAGCACAGGTTTAATCCTGTGCTTTTTGTTTAAATAAACCGATAACCGTTCTCTGTTACTTCCAGAATTGAGGCATAATCCTTTCGCCAATCGCCTAACACAATTCGCGTGTACCCTTTTTCCTGATGGATGGCTTCTCGATGCGTATGACCGTGAATTAATCGATTTACGCCAAATTCTTTTACAGTTTGTGCCGTAAACGCTAAATTCACATCCATTATATCCAGTGACTTATATTGCTTATCTTGTTTACTCTTCGCGCGAATTTTCTCTGCAATTTTTAACCGCACTTTTAATGGCAAGCATAAAAACAATCTTTGTCGCCATTTTTGATGCACCTTTCGGCGAAATTGTTGATATTTCACATCATCAATACATAAGGTATCACCATGACAAATTAAGGTTTTCACACCATAAAGATCAACACAATGATAGTCAGGCAATAACGTTAAACCACAATCTTGTGCAAATTTTTTCCCTACCAAGAAATCTCGATTACCATGAATGAAATAGCAAGCTATACCCTTTTCTGTCAGTTTTTTTATCAACTGTTTTACTTGTGAGATTAAAGGTGAAGTTTCATCGTCACCAATCCAAAAATCAAAAAGATCTCCCAAAATATAAACCGCTTGCGATTCTTGTGCTTGATTTTGCATAAAATCGCTAAAAAGTGCGGTTAATTCCGGATGCGTTTCGCTTAAATGAAGATCTGCAATAAAATAAATGGGTTTCATAACTATTCCGTCATTTTTTTCATTAGATTAGCACACATTTTTGTGTAATTTGCTATACTTTCCAAAAATTTTAATTAGGTATTTTCTATGTTAAAAATCGCCAGAATTCTCATCGTTGCACTTTGTTGTATTTTAATTTGTGTGCTCGGTACGATCTATTCCTTTATTCGTTTCAAAAACCCAAGCAATGTGGGCGTTATGGCTCGCTGGTTTGGTCGTTTATACCCTTTATTTGGCTTAAAAGTAGAACACCGTTTTCCACAAAATAAAGAGAATATGCCACGTTGTATTTACATCGGTAACCACCAAAATAATTTCGATATGGTGACCATCTCTTACATGGTACTCCCTCGCACAGTAAGTGTAGGTAAAAAAAGCCTGATTTGGATCCCTTTCTTTGGCATTTTATATTGGGTAACCGGCAATATTTTCTTGGATCGTGAAAATCGCTCTAAAGCACACAGCACCATGACAGAACTTGCTCGCCGTATCAATAAAGACAACCTGTCAATTTGGATGTTCCCTGAAGGCACACGTAGCCGTGGTCGTGGTTTATTGCCATTCAAAACAGGTGCATTCCATGCTGCAATTGCGGCTGGCGTACCAATCGTGCCCGTTGTGTGCTCGACGACGCATAACAAAATTGATTTGAATCGTTGGGATAACGGTAAAGTGATTTGTGAAATGATGGATCCAATTGATGTGTCATCATACACAAAAGACAATGTTCGCGAACTTGCTACTTACTGTCACGATTTGATGGAAAAACGCATCGCTGAACTCGATGCTGAAATTGCACAAGGAAAATAATATGTTGCGTCTTTCTCGTCGCCAATTATTAAAAACTACCGCAATTTCAACCGCACTTGCTGCCACACCTCAATCGGTATTAGCGGCATCCCGTGAAAAATTAACCATTCCTCCATTGATGGAAGCAAAACGTGGTCGCCCAATTATCCTTAATATGGAAGAAACTGGCTATAAGTTAGATGGCTCCCATAGTGTCAGTGTCTGGGGCTTTAACGGCAATTATCTTGGCCCCACTATTCGTATCAAATCGGGTTCCTTTGCAAAACTCAATTATCACAACAATTTGCCACAAAGCATTGCCCTCTCCATTCAAGGACTGCAAGCCAGTGGCGAATTATTTGGTGGTGCTGCAAAAGTCCTAAAAAAAGGGGAATCTTGGGCACCGATTATCCCAATAGACCAACCTGCCTCGACTTGCTGGTATCGTTCAGCGACCTTGGCTAACTCGGCTTATCAAACCTATCGCGGCATCGTCGGGATGTGGTTAATTGAAGATGATCAAAGCTTAAAATCTCAGCTACCTCATAAATACGGCGTGGACGATATTCCATTAATCTTACAAGACATGGAATTTAACGGTGACGGATTACAATTATTTAAGCAAAATCAACCGCACTTTGTCGGTAATCGTCTTCTTGTGAATGGACAAGAAGCGCCTTATCTTGACGCCCCTCGCGGTTGGGTACGTTTACGCTTACTTAATGCCTCATTGGCAAGAGCCTATGATCTCCGTTTAGATAACGAACAAGACATGTTGCTTGTTGCGAGAGATTTAGGTTTTTTACCACAAGGTAAAGCGATTAATTCTCTTATTCTTGCACCAGGTGAACGTGCAGAAGTGTTAGTCAATTTAAGCGAAGGAGAAGGTGTATCGCTCATCTCTGGGGCTAAACGTGGTTTCTTCGACAAAATCAAAAATGTGTTCAGTTCAGGTAATGATTTTGCAGATAACACCGTTTTAGAACTTCGCCCACAAGGTGAAATCTCTGCATTCAGCAAAAAAATGAATGAGTCATTCAATACTGATGCCACGGCTATGCTCGAAAGTAAAATCGCGCAAGAACGCACCTTTGAACTGGATGTCACGAATGGTCTAATCAACAAACAACGCTTTGACCCACGCCGTATTGATGTTTCGGTTAAAGTAGGTACTGTCGAACGTTGGATCATCAACAGCTCACTGCCAGTGGGTTTCACCATTCAAGGCGCAAAATTTGTGATTGAAAGCCAAGATGATGTCAAGGTCGATGCGTCGGAACTTGCTTGGAAAGACACAGTTTGGGTGAAAAAGAAAGTACAAATTTTAGTAAAATTTGAACAACCTTCGTCAAATACTCATCCCTTCTTATTTGGCTCATCCAATTTAATGCTGGCAGATATGGGGTGCCTTGGTATAATGATCGTTCAATAAAATAATGATATAAAAAGGAATCTAACATAAAAAAAATCTCAACATTCGCTTTAATTGCGACCTTATTTAAATAAAAAAGAAACCTCTCGTTCCAATAAAAC
>CAJPKS010000212.1:0-3003 GCA_905371285.1 Haemophilus sp. HMSC068C11
TTCATTTGAAAATCTTATAAAAAATGATATTATTCTGCAGAATGCTAATTCATCATTATTTTTAAGGAGATCTCATGAAGCATTTATTTAAAAGCCTATCTGTTATCGCTCTAGGTTTAGCAGCTTTACAAGCCGAAGCGAAATTTAAAGTGGTGACCACATTTACGGTTATTCAGGATATCGCACAAAATGTTGCGGGCGATGCCGCGACGGTGGAATCTATCACCAAACCTGGTGCAGAAATTCACGAGTATGAACCGACCCCTAAAGATATTGTAAAAGCTCAATCTGCTGATTTAATTTTATGGAACGGATTAAATTTAGAGCGTTGGTTTGAGCGTTTCTTCCAAAATATCAAAGACAAACCAGCCGTTGTGGTAACCGAAGGCATCACGCCACTTTCTATTTATGAAGGCCCTTATAAAGATGCCCCTAACCCACACGCTTGGATGTCGCCATCTAATGCGTTGATTTATGTCGAAAATATTAAAAATGCATTAGTTAAATACGATCCGCAAAATGCTGATACTTATCAAAAAAATGCAGCAGCGTATGCAGAAAAAATCAAACAGCTCGATAAACCTTTACGTGAAAAACTCTCAAAAATTCCTGCCGACCAACGTTGGTTAGTGACCAGTGAAGGCGCCTTTAGTTATTTAGCGAAAGATTACGATCTCAAAGAAGGCTATTTATGGCCAATTAACGCAGAACAACAAGGTACGCCTCAACAAGTACGTAAACTTATCGATTTAGTGAAAAAAAATCATATTCCAGTGGTATTTAGTGAAAGTACCGTGTCAGCCAAACCTGCTCAACAGGTAGCGAAAGAAAGCGGTGCTAAATACGGCGGCGTGCTTTATGTCGATTCTCTTTCTGCCGCTGACGGTCCTGTACCAACTTATATTGACTTACTGAATGTCACTGTATCCACCATAGTCAAAGGATTTGAAAAATAATGACTGAACTTTCCGCTTCTATTTCCGTTAATGACGTAACCGTGCGTTACAACAACGGGCACACTGCAATTTATGATGTTACCTTTGCATTACAAGGGGGAACAATCTGTGCTCTTGTCGGCGTAAATGGGAGCGGAAAATCAACGCTATTCAAAAGCATCATGGGCTTAATTAAGCCACAGCAAGGCAATATTGCGCTTTGTGGTTTGCCAATTAATCGAGCGTTGAAACAAAATTTGGTTTCCTATGTGCCGCAAGCGGAAGAAGTCGATTGGCAATTTCCAGTCTCCGTTTATGATGTTGTCATGATGGGGCGTTATGGCTATATGAACTTTTTGCGTATTCCAAAAGCGGAAGATAAACAAAAAGTGCTCGAAGCGATGCAACGAGTAAACATCGAGCATTTAGCTGAACGACAAATCGGCGAGCTTTCTGGTGGACAGAAAAAACGCGTATTTTTGGCTCGAGCATTAGCCCAACAAAGTAAGATTATCTTACTCGATGAGCCTTTTACAGGTGTGGATGTTAAAACTGAAAATGCTATTGTGGAACTCCTTCGCCAATTACGTGCTGAAGGCCATTTAATTTTAGTTTCTACCCACAACTTGGGTTCTGTACCCGATTTCTGTGACCAAGTGGTGATGATTAACCGTACTGTGATTGCTGCCGGTAAAACAGAAGATACATTCAATCAGCATAATTTGGAAAAAGTCTTTGGTGGTGTATTACGACACATCAAGTTATTGGGTGAAGATCTGCATAATGATGAAGATAAACGTGCTGTCACCGTGCTTACCGATGATGAACGTCCCGTTGTCTTCTATGGTGAAACCAAAAATGATCCGCCTGCAACGGCTGTAAAATCCTGTCGTCTGCCTCCGTCTGACAAGGAATAAGCCATGCTTGAATATTTACTGGAACCTTTCTCCTATGAATATATGCAAAAAGCCATGTGGATAAGTACTGCAGTCGGCGGCATTTGTGCCTTCCTTTCTGCCTATTTAATGTTGAAAGGTTGGTCATTAATTGGCGACGCGCTCTCTCATTCCGTAGTTCCAGGTGTGGCAATTGCTTATGCCTTTTCACTCCCCTATGCTTTAGGTGCTTTTTTTGCCGGCATTTTGGCCGCACTTTCCATTTTATGGATCAAATCCATTTCTAAACTCAAAGAAGATGCCGTTATCGGCTTTATTTTCAGTACCTTTTTTGCCTTGGGCTTGCTGATTATTTCTCTAAATCCAACCTCAATAAACGTGCAAAATATCATTCTCGGTAATATTCTCGGGATTGCCGATGAAGATATTTATCAAGTAGCCATCATTATGTTGATTTGCTTGGTCTTATTGCTTATTTTTTGGAAGGATCTGTTACTGATTTTCTTTGATGAAACGCAAGCGATTACAGTTGGACTTTCGCCACTGTTTTACAAAGTCCTCTTTTTTACACTCTTGAGTGCTTGTGTCGTTGCGGCATTACAAACTGTCGGTGCGATTTTAGTAATTGCGATGGTAATCACGCCAGGCGCAACCGCCTATTTACTTACTGATAAGTTCAAAACCCTCATCAAAATTGCCGTAGCATTAGGCGCAATCACCGGTTTTGTTGGTGTCTATTTAAGCTATTACTTAGACGGTGCAACAGGTGGTGTCATCGTGACATTACAAACCTTGTTATTTTTATTGGCTTTTCTATTCTCGCCTAAATACGGATTAATGAGTCAAAAACGACGTAAGGCGGTGGCCCATGAGTGAAATATTCGCTATTTTCGCTGAGCCATTTCAGTTTGCCTTCATGCAAAATGCACTACTCACCGCATTAGTGGTTGCCGTGATCTGTGCACTACTCTCTTGCTATTTAGTGTTGAAAGGATGGTCATTGATGGGCGATGCTATTTCCCATGCCGTCCTACCTGGCATTGTATTAGCTTTTCTAGCTGGTATTCCATTAGTGCTTGGTGCCTTTGTCTCAGGTATTGCCTGTGCCTTAGGGGTGGGTTATTTAAAAGAGAACAGCCGTATCAAAGAAGATACCGCGATGGGGATTGTAT
>CAJPKS010000213.1:0-2989 GCA_905371285.1 Haemophilus sp. HMSC068C11
CCTCTGTAGAAGGCGTATTTGCGGCAGGTGATGTGATGGATCACAACTATCGCCAAGCCATTACTTCAGCGGGTACAGGCTGTATGGCTGCATTAGATGCGGAACGTTATTTAGATGCACAAGAATAAATAAATGTCCTTATTTATTTTCCCCCTCGTTAGCCAAGAGGGGTTAAGGGAGATTTTAAAGAATCAATTTTGTATCAATAAACTCGCCCTTCAAGCTCCCTCTCAATAGAGAGGGAGAACTTTTTAAATACTAATTCTACAAATCTATGGACAAACTTCGCCAAAAATATTTACAAAAATGGCTTCGTGCGCAACAACAACCTGTTAAAAAATTAATGCGCACCAATATTGCCCTTGCCACACTTTCTTCCTTAATTCTTGTGGCTCAAACCTATTTTCTTGCGACATTACTCGACAAGCTCATTATGCAACATGTCGATCGCGCTGAACTGGTTCCCTATTTTATTGCATTAATCATGACTTTTGCGTTGCGTGCGGCTATTTTATGGCTACGCGAAAAAATTGGCTTTAAAGCAGGTCGATTACTACGCAATCATATGCGTCAAAAGATCTTAGATAAAATCCACCAAGTAGGACCTGCGACTATCAATAACAAACCAGCTGGTAGCTGGGCAAGTATCATGCTTGAACAAGTGGAAAATCTGCATAATTTCTATGCACGATTCTTACCACAACAAAGTTTGTCTGCTATCGTGCCGATGGTAATTTTAATTGCCGTATTCCCACTCAACTGGGCGGCTGGACTGATTTTGATGATCACCGCACCACTTGTACCCATTTTTATGATTCTGGTGGGGATTGCAGCAGCAGATAGCAGCCAAAAAAATATGGCTACCCTTTCTCGCTTAAGTGCACAATTCTTGGATCGCTTACGTGGTTTAGAAACCTTACGTCTTTTCAACCGCACTTCAGAACAAACTCAACATATTGAAAGCACAACGGAAGACTTCCGTGAAACGACCATGGCTGTACTTAAAATGGCGTTTCTCTCTTCTGCCGTGTTAGAGTTTTTCACCTCCATTTCCATTGCTTTAATGGCGGTGTACTTTGGTTTTAGCTATTTAGGCCAAGTCGAATTTGGTACTTATGGCACCACGCTAACCTTATTTACCGGCTTTTTCTGCTTAATTCTTGCGCCAGAGTTTTATCAACCATTGCGAGATCTCGGGACTTACTATCACGATCGTGCAGCTGGTATTGGTGCTGCTGATGCCATTGTCGATTTCTTAGAAGCAGACTATTTAATTGCACATCAAGGTAATGAACAAATTCCAGCACAAAGTGCGGTCGAGATTCAGGCTGAAAATTTAGTGGCGCTTTCGCCACAAGGTCAACCATTAACGAAGCCGCTTTCATTCCATATTCCGAAAGAAAGTCATATTGCCCTTGTGGGCCAAAGTGGTGCAGGAAAAACCTCTTTAATCAATGTATTACTGGGTTTCTTACCTTATGAAGGCAGCTTAAAAATTAATGGTGTAGAACTTAATCAAAGCCGTTTAAGCGACTGGCGCAAACAAATTGCGTGGGTAGGTCAAAACCCATTACTACTACAAGGTAGCATCAAAGAAAATCTACTTTTAGGTGATATTCAAGCAACTGAAGAGCAAATTGAGCAAGCCTTGATTTCCGCTCAAGCGAAAGAATTTACCGATAAATTAGGCTTGGATAGCGAAATTAAAGATGGTGGGATAGGGGTATCCGTAGGCCAAGCGCAACGCTTAGCTATCGCTCGCGCTTTACTACGCAAAGGCAATTTATTATTACTCGATGAGCCAACGGCTAGCCTCGATGCTCAATCTGAAAATCTGGTACTTGCTGCCCTTGCAGAAATGAGCCATAACCAAACCACCTTAATGATCACACACCGCATTGAAGATCTGAAACAATGTGACAACATTTTAGTGATGCAAGAAGGTGAAATTGTTCAACAAGGCCATTTCAACCAATTAAAAGATCAAGGCTTCTTTGCCGAATTATTGGCTCAACGAAAAGAGGATATTCAATAATGCGGGCTTTACTTCCCTTTTTACGTTTATTTAAATTCGCCAAGTTGCCTTTATTTTTAGGCTTGGTTTTAATGATCACAGGTCTTGCATCTAGCATAGGCTTGCTGACCACATCGGGTTGGTTTTTAGCCGCAACAGCAATTGCGGGTCTTGGCACGTTATTTAATTTCTTCTACCCTTCTGCCTCTGTGCGTGGACTTGCCATCAGTCGCACCCTTTTCCGCTATTTCGAAAAGTTGGTCACTCACGATGCGACTTTCCGCATTTTGGCTAAATTACGGGTACAAGTTTTTGAGAAGATTATTCCCTTAAGCCCTGCGGTGTTAAATCGTTATCGTAACAGCGATTTATTAAACCGCTTAGTGTCTGATGTAGATACCCTCGATAGCCTTTATCTTCGCTTAATTGCGCCATTTATTACGGCTATTTTTGTGATTCTAGCTATGTGCATTGGTCTAAGTTTTGTCAATGCGCCTTTAGCCTTAGGTCTAGGTGTGAACCTGCTTTTATTGGTATTCGTTATTCCAACTGTTTTCTACCAACTGGGTAAAAAATTTGGTGATAAACTCGTGCATTCACGCGCACTTTATCGCACACAATTCTTAGAATTTATCCAAGCGCAAGCGGAATTATTGCTCTTTAATGCCGAAGATAAATTGAAAAATAACATGGCAAAAACCGAAGCTAACTGGCAAGCCAATCAACAAAAAGAAGCCAATTTAAGCGGATTTTCAACCGCACTTTCACTCTTCTTAAATGGTTTGATTATTGCCGCCATGTTGTGGTTTAGCTCACAAGCTGAGTTTGGCGACGATGAATATCGTATGGCGTTTATTGCGCTCTTCACTTTTGCCGCCCTTGCATCGTTTGAAATCTTAATGCCATTAGGTTCTGCGTTCTTACATATCGGGCAAGTCATAGAGTCGGCTGAACGCGTGACAGATATTATCGAGC
>CAJPKS010000214.1:0-2982 GCA_905371285.1 Haemophilus sp. HMSC068C11
CCTTATAGGTAGTCGTTATGCCTTTCTCATTGACTGGCCCGACACATTACTCGGCAAAATTTATTTCTTCATCAGCTTATTAGGCCATTTCAGCTTTTGTGTTTTTGCCTTGTATTTGCTGGTTATTTTCCCGCTGAGTTTCATCATCAAAAATCACCGCACTTTTCGTGGACTAACGGTAATTATTGCCACGATTTGCACCACATTACTGCTGTTTGATACAGAAGTTTTTAACCGCTTTAATATCCACCTTTCTTCTATCGTTTGGAATTTGTTAGTGAACCCTGAAAAGGGCGATCTCTCACGGGATTGGCAAATTTTCTTTGCACCAATGCCGATTATTTTGCTAATCCAAATGCTTTTCTCCCGTTGGAGTTGGGAAAAATTACGTAGCTTAGAACGTCAGAAATGGCTGAAGAAAGTTGGATTAGTGCTGACTTCCACGTTTGTCGCGACACACTTAATTTACGCTTGGGCGGATGCATTTTTATATCGTCCGATTACTATGCAGCGTTCAAACTTCCCACTTTCTTATCCAATGACCGCAAGAACCTTTTTGGAAAAACAAGGATTTATTAATGCGGAAACATATTCTCAGCGTTTAGAGCAAGAAGGGCGTTTGGATGCATTAAAAATTGATTATCCGAAAAAAGATCTTCAGTTTGAGCAAGTTGAAAACAAACCAAATATTCTCGTGATTACCGTTTCAGGCTTACGTTATGATGCGCTAACGAGCGAGAAAATGCCTAAATTGTTTGAGTTTGCCACAAGTTCTACTCAATTTACGAATCATTACAGCAGCGGCAATACGAACAATGCCGGCTTAGTAGGCTTATTCTATGGATTGAATGCGAATTATACGGACAGTATTTTGAGTAATCACACACCGTCGGTATTAATTAAAAAGCTACAAGACGAGAAATATCAATTTGTTGCTTATTCGTCTACGGCATTTAAAGACAGCTTATTTAAACAAGCCTTGTTCCGTAATGTGAAATTACCTAAAGTGAAAGCCTCTTCGCCAAAAGAAGCGATAAATAGCGTTTTATCTCTCTTAAAAGAGGATAAACCTTGGTTTGCTTATGTGGATTTAGATGTTGCGGATCAAGCGGAAGAACATTACACCAAATCGCTTGCGGAGATTGATCAACAAATTGATGACACTTTAACATCAGTTTCCTTAGATAATACGATTGTTATTATTACGGCAGAGCATGGCAAAACGTTTAATAAACTGGATGAAAAAGCACAAGAAAACTATTTCGGTCGTGATGAAATCCAAGTGCCGTTTATTGTTTACTGGAAAGATTTGCCAGTACAAGAAGTGACAAATTTAACAAGCCATACCGATTTATTGCCAGCATTGATGTCATCGATCTTTAAAGTGAAAAATCCAATTTCGGATTATGCACAAGGTCGCAATTTATTTGAGCTTAATGGCGATCCTTGGGTGTTGGCATCAAATTTCCGTTGGAATGTCATTATTCAACCGGATGGCACACAGTATCATATTGATCGCAAAGGAAACTATAAGAAATTTGACCGCACTTATACTGAGCAATCTTCAAGCCGTCCACCGCTCGGCTTGTTCTTAGATGTCTTTAAACAAGAGCGTTCTTTTGTCAATAAATAGATAGCTTTTTTGTGCTTAAAATCTTATACTTTGCATTCAGTTGAAAGACTGAAAAGATGTTATTAATTAAAATCTGCGAATTTTTCATAACATTGCAAACAATTCACAATAGACCAGCTCCTTATTGGGCTTGCTTTTCAATTAATACACTTCTCGTCTCTCTTTTCCTTTCTTTTTTGGCGGAGTTATTATGAGAAATCACGTTCGTAGCTTTAAAACGTTTATTCGAGACGAAATCATTAAAAAAGGTGGCTGGGTTAATGCCCATGCTCACGCAGATCGTGCTTTTACAATGACACCTGAAAAAATTGGCATTTATCACAATAGTAATCTTCAACAAAAATGGGATTTAGTGGACGAAGTTAAACGTACATCCAGTGTTGATGATTATTACGCCCGTTTCTGTCAATCGATTGAGCTGATGATTTCCCAAGGGGTGACGGCATTTGGTACTTTTGTGGATATCGACCCGATTTGTGAAGACCGAGCCATCATTGCTGCACACAAAGCTCGCGAAATTTATAAGCATGACATTATTTTGAAATTTGCGAATCAGACCTTAAAAGGGGTGATTGAGCCAGAAGCACGCAAATGGTTTGATATTGGCTCTGATATGGTGGATATGATTGGTGGTTTGCCTTATCGCGATGAGCTTGACTATGGTCGTGGTCTTGAAGCAATGGATATTTTACTTGATGCAGCTAAGTCTCGCGGCATTATGTGTCATGTACACGTGGACCAATTCAACTCCCCGAAAGAAAAAGAAACAGAGCAGCTTTGCGATAAAACCATTGAACATGGAATGGAAGGTAGAGTAGTGGCAATCCATGGTATTTCTATCGGTGCACATAGTAGAGAATATCGTTATAAACTTTATGAAAAAATGCGTCAGGCAAAAATGATGATGATTGCTTGTCCAATGGCGTGGATTGATAGTAACCGAAAAGAAGATTTGATGCCTTTCCACAATGCGTTGACCCCGGCAGATGAAATGATTCCAGAAGGGATTACAGTCGCGTTAGGTACCGATAATATCTGTGATTACATGGTGCCACTTTGTGAAGGGGATTTATGGCAAGAACTAAGCTTGCTGGCTGCGGGCTGCCGTTTCCCACATCTTGATGCAATGGTTGATATTGCCAGTATCAATGGACGTAAAGTGTTAGGTTTAGAGCCGGTTTAATCTAAAAATTTAATGAAAGTGCGGTCATAAAATGAAACGTTTTGTGGCCGTTTTTATTTATGAGATAAAATAGAGCTAATGTTAATTTGACTGATTTAAATAAGGGTTTTAAGAAAAGTGGTGGGCGATACCGGTCTCGAACCAGTGACCCCCTCCTTGTAAGGGA
>CAJPKS010000215.1:0-2965 GCA_905371285.1 Haemophilus sp. HMSC068C11
CCCCAACAAATCCTCTCCTCTATTCAATTATTAGATGATGGCAACACCATTACTTTTATCGCCCGTTATCGTAAAGAAGCCACTGGTGGCTTGGATGACACTCAACTTCGTCATTTTGAAACTCGTTTAATTTATTTACGTGAATTAGAAGATCGTCGTCAAACCATCTTGAAATCTATTGAAGAGCAAGGGAAATTGACCGATGAATTGCGTGACAAAATCCATGCGACACAAAGCAAAACCGAATTAGAAGATTTGTATTTGCCGTACAAACCAAAACGTCGTACGAAAGGGCAAATTGCGATTGAAGCTGGTCTTGAGCCATTGGCTGATTTACTTTGGAACGAGCCGAAGAATGATCCTGAAACGGCAGCCGCTGAATTTGTGAATGCTGATAAAGGCGTAACAGACACCAAAGTCGCACTTGATGGCGCTCGCTATATTTTAATGGAGCGTTTTGCTGAAGATGCGGGCTTATTAGCTAAAGTCCGTGATTATTTAGCGAAAAATGCCGTTATCGTATCTAAAGTGATCGAAGGCAAAGAAACGGAAGGCACAAAATTCCAAGATTATTTCGACCACCAAGAATTATTGAAAAATGTGCCTTCTCACCGTGCATTAGCCATGTTCCGTGGACGTAATGAGGGCATTTTACAATTAAGTTTAAATGCTGATCCTGATGCAGAAGAGGGAAGTCGCCAAAGTTATTGTGAAGAGATTATTCGTGATTATTTAGATGTCCGTTTCACGGGGCAGCCTGCGGATAAATGGCGTGAGCAAGTGATTGCGTGGACATGGAAAATCAAAGTTTCGTTGCATTTAGAAACGGAATTAATGGCAAGTTTACGTGAAAAAGCGGAAGAAGAGGCCATTGATGTTTTTGCTAGAAATCTGACCGCACTTTTAATGGCGGCACCGGCTGGCGCGAAAAGCACCATGGGCTTGGACCCAGGCTTACGTACAGGTGTTAAAGTCGCTGTGGTGGATAACACAGGTAAATTATTAGATACCACCACCATTTATCCACACACGGGGCGTGAAGCCGAAGCGCAAGTGGCGATTTTCAGCTTGATCCGCAAACATAACGTGGAATTAATTGCCATTGGTAACGGTACGGCTTCTCGTGAAACTGAACGTTTTGCGAAAGAAGTGATTAAAGAAATTAAAGAAAATAAACCACAAACTGTCGTGGTGAGTGAAGCGGGCGCATCGGTTTATTCAGCTTCTGAATTTGCGGCAAATGAATTCCCGAATTTAGATGTATCTTTACGTGGTGCGGTCTCTATTGCACGTCGTTTACAAGATCCATTGGCAGAATTAGTGAAAATTGAACCGAAAGCCATTGGTGTAGGGCAATATCAGCACGATGTAAACCAAACCCAACTTGCGCGTAAACTTGATGCGGTGGTGGAAGACTGTGTAAACGCGGTGGGTGTGGATTTGAATACAGCATCCGCGCCATTGCTTGCTCGCGTGGCGGGAATGACGAAAACTTTAGCGCAAAATATTGTGGAATACCGAGATGAAAATGGTCGTTTTGAAAGCCGTAGCGAATTGAAAAAAGTGCCGCGTTTAGGGCCAAAAGCTTTTGAGCAATGTGCGGGCTTTATGCGTATTGCAGGCGGGAAAAATCCACTTGATGCTTCGGGTGTTCACCCAGAAGCTTATCCTGTGGTTGAAAAAATCTTGCAAGCGACGGCACAATCTATCCAAGATTTAATGGGCAATGCCGGTGTAGTACGTCAGCTTGATGCAAAACAATTTATTAATGAGCAATTTGGTTTACCAACCGTTCAAGATATTTTCAAAGAGTTGGAAAAACCGGGGCGCGATCCGCGTGGTGAATTTAAAACTGCAGTATTCGCAGAAGGCGTGGAAGAAATCACTGATTTAAAACCAGGTATGATTTTAGAAGGTACCGTCACCAATGTGACTAACTTCGGTGCATTTGTGGATATTGGTGTTCACCAAGACGGTTTAGTACATATTTCATCATTAAGCGATAAATTCGTAGAAGATCCACATCAAGTGGTGAAAACGGGCGATATCGTGAAAGTGAAAGTGTTGGAAGTGGATGTACCGCGTAAACGTATTGCGTTGACGATGCGATTAGATGAAAGTGCGGTCAAAAATGACGGCAAATCTGACCGCACTTTAAGTGCAAAACCAAGAAGTAATGCACCTCGCCAAGATCGTCATCCAAGAGGAAATAGTGCAATGGGTAATGCCTTTGCCGATGCGTTGAAAAATTGGAAAAAATAATTTCGTCATTTAGATGAACATTGTGGCCAAATAGGCGTACAATGAAGGGGATTTGGTCAATCATCCAATCCCCTTTTTTATTTCAACGAAAGGAATATTCTTATGGAAAAAGGTATTCTTGGGCCGCATGAAGGCAAGGAGCTGGAATTAATGTTAAGGGGCGAAAAGCAAGTGGCATTATTCAATCAGGAGCTTGGTATTCCTGATGCCTTTCTCCCTTATCTTGAGCTAGGAATGCTTCATTCAAAAACAGTACAACGTCATGTAAATGATGTTTGCTTAACTGATTTTATTGTCTATTTACCTCAATCTCTTGCACTCGCTGAACAGATGGAAGTGTTACTTCCTGCAAGCACTGTGAATGGTTTTGATCCTAAAGTTGAACGTGAAATCGGTCGAATTCTTGGCTACCGAGAAAAAGATATCGAGTACTATATTCAGCATTTTCAAGATAATTTAGAGAAGTATCGGCAGCAGTATAGTTGATTGATGAAGTAATTTAAAAGCCTCTTAACTTTATCATTTATTATGTTAGAGGATGAAATTGTGATTATGAATGTTGAGAGATATATTGAAGTATATAGTAATGAAACAGATGAGTTGCTTTATTCTTATAAAATAACAATTCCTGATCATTTAGTTATTGAGATAGTTTCTCCTGATGAGGATGATGAATTTGCATTTTTTTCATATATCCTGACTC
>CAJPKS010000216.1:0-2961 GCA_905371285.1 Haemophilus sp. HMSC068C11
GGCATCTTTTTGGTTAAATGGCTCTGCTGCAATGGCGACTTTAGTTTTGATAATTGAAGCTAGAAATAAGCGGTGGTAATCTCGTCAATCTTTCAATAAGTATGAGTTTAAAAGTATTGGATAGATTGATATTTGAGTAGAATGTAATTTTAAATGTCCAGATATAAATTGCGGTCAATTTTAATGAGTTTTAAAACTTCACAAAATTGACCGCACTTTTATTTTTTACCACTTTACTTAACTACTTCCGCCGTATATTCCAATTTGTGAATCGCATTAATCAATTGCTCATCAGAAACTTTCGGATCTTCTACAACAGTCACAGTTCTATCTTTAATGGAGGCTTTAGTGGAAATCACGCCATCAATATTACGTAATTCTTTATTCACCAAATAAGCACAAAGCTGGCAGTTCATTTCATTCACTTTTAGCACAACTTGCTTTGTTTCTTCCGCCTGAGCGGCAGAGAAGATGAATAATGAAAGCAAAAGTGCGGTCGTTAATTTCTTCATTTTTTGTTCCTAATTAGAAAGCTCTAAAATCCACGGTAAAATGGTTGGATAAGTTAAGAAAAAGAGCATGACGATAAATACAATCCAATACAAAACAATGAGCTTTTTACGGGAAATGTATTTGCTGCAGATGATTTTTTTGGAAAACATCAGCAACCAAAAGCCGTAGGCAAAGGCGCATAATGAAACGATAAGCATCGGAATGCGTAAATAATCATATTCACCCAAGCCAATTAACCATGTGGATGACACGCCAAATACTAAATAGATTAAAGGCGCAATACAGCACAAGGTTGATGCCACCGCAGCACTTAGCGCGGTGGCAATCGCAACCCAAAAAGATTTATTAGAGCTTTTTAGAGACGTAGTCATATTTAAATTCTTTTGGATCAAATGAATTTAACGGGTCACCACCGATTTCGGCATACGGATAGCCAAAGTTATTGAGTGGGGCAAGTTCTGGTTGCGGATATAAATCGAAGTCGCGAGCATGATTAAAGCCAACCCAGTTTGCTTCCCAGTTACCGAATAAATATTTAGCAACGGCTTGTGTATCCTTATCATCAACAGATTTTTTCTCCGCTAAGCGCATTTTTGCCACGTCTGCAGAATCAACAGGCACCCAGCCGAATCCAGCAAGATAGAATTCAGCACGACAATGCTGACCACCACTTACGTTCGCTACGCCATGTTCATCCGCACTACCGAAAGCACCTTTGGAATATTTGCCCATTTTATCCGCAGCACCTAAACGAATACCAAAAATTTCACGAGCAGGAATACCACTAGCGCGAGCCAGTGCAACGAAAACAGAGTTAATATCGGTACATTTACCTTTTAACACACCAGTGGTTAGAATTTTTTCTACATCGCCATCACCACAGCCTAAAACGGAATTATCACGTTCCATATTATTGACGATCCATTGGTGAATCAACTCAGCTTTTTTCAATGGATTAGTTTCAGTGCCCACAATTTTATCGGCGAACTGTTTCACAATGCCATCAGTTTTAATATGTTGAGTCGGTTTTAAATATTCTTGTACATCAACAGAATAGTGAATATCTTTTGGTGGTTTGTAATTTTCTAATGCACCTTTAACCATTGGTTCACGATCTTTGGTTTCAATCACCATTGTGATTTTTAAATCGCGTTTTTGTGCATCTTTATCCCAAGTCGCAAAGAGCGTTTTCGCACCATATTTGTTGTTTTCTGTCACATAGGCATCCAAATAGTTACCTTCAAAATGGATAGATTTTACCTGTTGATACTCACCATTAAATGGTAA
Source organism: Haemophilus sp. HMSC068C11 (assembly GCA_905371285.1). Lineage (GTDB taxonomy): Bacteria > Pseudomonadota > Gammaproteobacteria > Enterobacterales > Pasteurellaceae > Haemophilus_D. The sequence goes on from CAJPKS010000216.1 coordinate 1,801, forward strand.
AGGCACCCACAGATTCGCTTGTCCTTGCGAACCTTTTGGCGCAACTAAATCATAAGTTTGAGTGAATTCATACAGATGAGAATCGGTATTGTAGTTTGGAATGTCGGTATTGGCGTAAGCCATAGAACATGCGGAGAGCACCGCAGTGGCGATAAGTTTCTTCATGAAAAGATCCTTCTAGTTAGTTAACAGTTAAAACTTAACACATTAGATAAACTAATTGTGGACATGACTATAGTAGCTCATTTTATTTTCTAGTCAATATTGCTTTTTTATTTCAGCCATTTAAGATTTGCTAAAGAAATTCGAAGTAAAATACCATTTCTATTTTTATTGGAAAGAATAATGACAAAACAAATTTTCACACAATCTCAACAACCAGAAGAGGAAGAAATTCTGCCTAAGCAGGAATTTTATAATGTTGAAACAACCATTGATAATGAACCTTTAGAAGGGGAGTTGTTGGACGAGCAATTTGAACAAATAGTGAAGCCAAAATCGAGTGGTTGGAAAACGGCTTTAAAATTGACCGCACTTTTATTTTTAGGGGCGACGGTTGCACAATCTGTTCAATGGATTTGGGACAGTTATCAAAACCAACAATGGATTTACCTTGCTTTTGCATTAGTGAGTTTTATCGTTGTGTTGTTTGGTTTATCTGAAATCATCGCAGAATGGCGACGTTTGGTGAAACTCAAAAAACGTTTGAATTTACAAGAACAAAGTCAGCGATTAATAGGTGAAAGTGCGGTCAAAAATCATCAAGTTTTTTCAGAGCAGGATAGCGAAAAAGGGAAAGCCTTGTGTTTATCGATTGCCGATACGTTAAAATTGGATTCGCAACATCCCTCAATTGTCCAATGGGAAAAACAGCTGAATGAAAGTTATTCTGCTCGTGAAGTCACCCATTTATTTAGTAAGACGGTGTTACAGTCTTTTGATAAAAAAGCGAAAAAACTGATTACGAAAATGTCGGCAGAATCCGCTGTGATTGTGGCAATTAGTCCTTTGGCCGTTATTGATATGTTTTTTATTGCGTGGCGAAATATTCGTTTAATCAATAAAATTGCAGCAATTTATGGGATTGAGCTAGGATATTTTACTCGTCTTCGTTTGCTCAGAATGGTGTTAGTGAATCTTGCTTTTGCTGGTGCAACGGAG
>CAJPKS010000217.1:0-2953 GCA_905371285.1 Haemophilus sp. HMSC068C11
GACGAATATATTCTTTCTCATTCGAACTACATAAACCGTTTCAAATTAATTGCCAATTTAGGTGAAATTAAAACCACAATGGCAATGACTAGCTGCTTAATACTTTTCGTTAATTTAAAAATCTCAAAATAGTAAAAAGCGGCTTTACGGGATAAATTCATAATATGTGGGTAAGCCAACATATATTCTGCGTTGATGGCAAAATTCTTTTCTTGCTCTGCCGTTTTCACATAATGTTCACGGATATAATCAATCGCTTTTTGCGTATTAGTGGTATCCGTTGATACGCTAGAACGCTTGGTATGGAAGGTACAATAAGTTAATGGTTCTGCCACTTTGTACGCTTTAAACGTTGGATCTTGTACAAGCTTCAGCAAGAAATCATAATCTTCCAATGAACGAAGTGCGGTTGATAATCCGCCGATTTTTAAAAACAGATCTTTTTTCACCCCAATCATTGGCATCCCACCAATTTTATTCGCCAGTAAAATTCGCTCTACGCTAATCTCTTGTGGCTCAATGGGGTTAGTCACATAGCTAAAACCTTCATTCACCATTTCACATTTAGCTGGATGGTAAACAAAGTTAACATCAGTATGCTCAGCAATTACATCGGCTAATTTCTGACATTTATCATTTGCAAAACGATCATCGTCATCAAGAAATAACAACCATTCATTATCGGCATTTCTTGCCCCGATATTACGGCTTTCTGCCGCGCCTTGATTGGTTTCGTTACGAATAACTTTAACTGCAAATGGATACGATTGTGTCACTTCAACGGGTTCTTTCGAGCAATCATCCACAATCACCACATCAAAATTATAGGTGGTTTGCTTGGTTAAACTTTCCAATAAGGCAGGAATTTCTTCTTTCCGATTATAAGAAGGCACGATGATACTAAACATCTTTCGGCGCCTTATGTTTAAATAAAATAAGCTTTTTACCGTGAGTGCCAAAAAGCGATAAGAACATTAACATGACAAACATAATACCAGGGAAAGCAAAAGTATCCGCTTTGATGTTACAGAACGCCAAAATCACGAAAGCAGAAAAAATAAATTTCCAACTGCCATCAAACCAATTTAAGGCGACTTTGCGTACAAAATAGAATGTCACGGCAAAACACACTAAAGCATAAGATACGCCACCATAAAGAATTTGGCGTAAGAAGCCTGAGTCCGTATGACCATAATAACGGCCAACTTCTAACTCACCAGTCATGTACATACCATCACCATAAATGAACTGCTTGAGTGTTGGCATAAAGAGATGGTTTTTCATCAAGGTATCCGTTGACGAACTGACAAATCCTGCACCGTGTAATAAATTAATCACGGGCTCTAAGGCATGTGCCACATAAGGATTTTCTGGTAAGAAATAGGCCAATAATAATACTAAAACGGCGAATGCAATGAGTGATGGCACATAACGCCATTTGAAATACACTAAAATGCTCACAACCGATAACAGAAGGAATGTACGTCCTGAAATTAATCCGATACATAGCATAAAAAACACTAAAATACGTGGAAGCGTATTATGTTTAGCGTTGTAAGCGAGCAAGAAATGCAACAGCATTAAATAGAATAAACTCAATTGGAAAAAGGCCGTTGCAGTGATGTTATATAGTCGATATTCCTGCTCTGAACCATAAAAACGTGCGGGCAACACCGCATTGGTTGAAAGCAAGAAATCAATCATAAATGATGCACCGAGTAAGCCAATCACGCCCACAACAAACTGCACCACCACACCAAATTGTAAATCACGCACCACCTTCAGTTGACCATTTACATTGGCATAGAAGGCATTATAAAGTCCCACGCCGAAGATAAATAAAATCAGCTCTTTCACATACATGGTGATGACAGAAAAATCTCGCGTACCGTTAACTAAAAGCGGAATCACACTAAATGCAATCAGCCCAATGATAACGGCTAAACTATCCACGGGCACGGTAATACCTTGTGGTTTCTGCTTTTTAAGATACTGATAAGCCAATACAGCCAATGCCGCTAAACCAGCGACGAATGACATTCGTACGACATGAAACAGCCAAGGATCGTAAAGATAAAAAAGATTAAAAAGTGCGGTCATTTTTACGTTATTTTCCTAAATTCTTTTTCACTGCTAAGATTTTTTTGAGTGGATATTTAATTAATTTCTTCACTAAATTATTAGATTTTGAACCACGAATCGCTTCCAAATTACTCACTAATTGTGGATTTTCAATGGCCATAAGTGGACGAACCACATTGTTATTAATCTGGAATTGAGTTTCAAATAATAAGAAATCATCAGCAAGCCAAAACGGTTTTTCTTGTTCGAGTTGTTTCAAAAATGCACGTGCCACTGATTTTTTGATTAAGTATGCCACCGTACCTGCAAAATAACTTTTATATGGATAAGCCACGGTGACATCACCAATAGTTTGGCGTAAAAATGAAAAAGTGGTTGGATAATTAATTTCTAATTCCACATCATCAAATTCCGCAATTTTTGACTGCCCGATTAATACAATATCCGCATCACATTTTTCGGTTAAAAGTGCGATCGTTTTTGGCGATAAATTTGAATTGAATAACGCATCATCTTCACAGACTAACGCATAGTCATTTTCCGTCACATTTTGATCTTCTACAATCTGACGATAAACCGCTAAATGACTTAATGTACAACCAATTTCGCCTTTTGTGACGTTGCGTCCATAATGCTGTTCAAATTTCGTTGGATTGAATACTTCTGCCAATTCATCCCACTCTTTTTGCATGGTATTAATCGCTGAAAATACAACGAAATCTGCTGTATCCGGTTGAGCAAAAAACAGCTCACGACGCTGAACATCTTTATCTAGTGAAATCAAATATTTATTCATAATTATCTCAAATTTGGTTTTTGCAGTATTTTGATTACAACAAACGGAAATAGTTGCAAATTATACTAAAGAAAT
>CAJPKS010000218.1:0-2938 GCA_905371285.1 Haemophilus sp. HMSC068C11
CACACCAGCGCAAGCCTCGCGAAAAAATAAGATCTAATAAGCAGCGAAACCATAGAAATACATAAACTTTCCCCTCCCCCACTTTTTCTCGATGAAACCATTAAAATTCCTGATAACGGCAAAGGCAAAAAGGTAGAAGAAAAACCTAAATCGGATGATAAAGCCAAAGCCGATAACAAAGGAAAAAACAGCAAAATTGTTGAAGCTGAAAAAGCCGTTTCTAAAAAAGAGCAAAAACAAGAAAAAGCTGAGAATAAAAAAGAGCCTGAGAAAAAAAGTAACGATAAAAAAGACACCTCTTCAAAAGGAAATGAGAAGAAAGATGATGGCAAGAAAGAAATCCCGCTTTACCATACAGTGAAAGCCGATCAAACTATCTATGCTATCTCTCGTGAATACAATGTACCGGTTAATCGTCTTTTAAAACTGAACCCAACATTGAAAAACGGCAAAGTCGTAACTGGGCAAAAAATCAAACTTAAAGAAAAATAAGGAATCCTATGGCAATCAAAATTCTTTCTCCACAGCTGGCTAATCAGATTGCCGCAGGTGAAGTGGTTGAACGCCCTGCTTCTGTGGTGAAAGAATTGGTGGAAAACAGCCTTGATGCCGGTGCCAATAAAATTCATATTGATATTGAAAACGGCGGCGCCAGCCTGATTCGTATTCGAGATAATGGCAGTGGCATTCCTAAAGAGGAATTAAGCCTTGCACTCGCTCGACACGCAACCAGTAAAATTGCCGATCTCGATGATCTCGAAGCCATTTTAAGTTTAGGTTTCCGCGGTGAAGCCCTTGCTAGTATCAGCTCAGTTTCTCGTCTCACGCTTACCTCTCGTACCGCTGAGCAAAATGAAGCATGGCAAGTCTATGCACAAGGACGAGACATGGAAACCACAATCAAGCCTGCGTCTCATCCAGTCGGTACGACAGTTGAAGTGGCGAATCTCTTTTTTAACACGCCTGCTCGTCGTAAATTCTTACGCACCGATAAAACAGAATTTGCTCATATAGATGAAGTCATTCGTCGTATTGCTTTAGCAAAATTTAATATCGCTTTTACGCTAACCCATAACGGCAAAATTATTCGACAATATCGTCCTGCAACCAATGAAGAACAACAACTAAAACGCGTTGCTGCCATTTGTGGCGATGATTTTGTTCAACATGCCTTACGCATTGATTGGAAACATGATGATCTGCATCTTTCAGGTTGGGTCGCGACGCCTGAATTTACACGTTCTCAAAATGATTTAAGTTATTGCTATATCAATGGACGAATGGTACGCGATAAAGTGATCACCCACGCCATTCGTCAAGCTTATGCGGAACATTTGCATACTGAGCAATACCCTACATTTGTGCTATTTATCGACCTCAACCCACATGATGTCGATGTCAACGTGCATCCAACAAAACACGAAGTTCGTTTCCATCAAGCGCGTTTAATTCATGATTTTATCTGTCAAGGCGTAACAAATGCGCTCAATGCCATTCCTCAAGCTGAATTGGATTTAGTGCCCGCGATGAATGAGGCAAGAGAGCCTTCGGCTTCATATCAACCTCACTACGAAACAAAACCCAATCGTGCAGCGGCAGGGCAAAATATTTTCGCCTCAAATTATCATCAATCTCGTGAAAAACAATCAGAAAACCGACCGCACTTTTCAAACCGTAATGAGTACGTTCCGTCATATGGTTATCGTGAACAACCTACAAAGACCGAACAACGCTTATATGGTGAATTAGTACGTCCAACAGAAGCATCTCAAGTTTTAACAACACCTGTCGTTGAACAGCAACTCCCACAGACAAGTGATGCAGGCTATTTACGTGCATTGACATTAATTGAAAATAAAGCATTGCTTTTACAACAAAATCAGCAGTTTTATTTGATGTCATTAGCTAAATTACAAACCTTAAATTATGAATTAACCTTACAACAAGGTGAAATTTCACAACAGCCATTGCTCATTCCGATTATTTTCCGCTTAGATGAAAAACAATTTGAACAATGGCAAAAACAAAAAGCTTTTTTCCAACAAAGTGGTTTTGAATTTATTGAAAATGAAGCCCAGCTACGTATCACTCTAAACAAAGTGCCTACGGTTTTACGTACACAAAATTTACAAAAATGTGTGGTGAGCCTGCTTGCTGAACATGTAGAAAATATGCCTGATTTTCTGACCGCACTTTGTCATACGCTAGAGATGAAACCGATTCAAGTGTTAGCGGATGCGGTCAGCTTATTAAGTGAAACGGAACGCTTACTGAATAAAACTCATCAAGAAAAATTTAATACATTACTGAAACCGATTAACTGGCAGCCTTTTTTAACTGATTTGTAATATGACACAAAAAACTGACTCCAAACCAACCGCACTTTTTCTAATGGGACCGACAGCCTCAGGAAAAACGGATCTTGCTATTCAATTACGTCAAAGCCTGCCCGTGGAAGTGATCAGCGTCGATTCTGCATTAATTTATAAAGGTATGGATATTGGTACGGCAAAGCCTTCTAAAGAAGAACTTGCCCTTGCCCCTCACCGCTTAATCGATATTTTAGATCCCGCTGAAAGTTATTCCGCGATGAATTTTCGTGACGATGCGCTCAGAGAAATGGCCGATATTACCGCGCAAGGCAAAATTCCACTTTTGGTTGGCGGCACCATGTTGTATTACAAAGTATTGATTGAGGGGCTTTCTCCTCTTCCATCTGCTGATGAAAAGTTACGCTTAGAAATTGAAGAAAAAGCACAAAAACTTGGTTGGCTAGCTCTTCATCAAGAATTACAAAAAATTGATCCTGTTTCTGCAGAACGTATCAATCCAAATGATTCACAGCGCATTAATCGTGCGTTAGAAGTATTCTATTTAACGGGCAAATCATTAACGGAATTAACTGAACAAAAAGGCGAAGAATTGCCTTATCAATTTT
>CAJPKS010000219.1:0-2933 GCA_905371285.1 Haemophilus sp. HMSC068C11
GAAAAAGGCGTAATTCAAGAAGGAACAATGGAAATTTGGACAAATCTACTTAAACAATAAGGATAAAATGATGGTAACAGAAGATTTTAAAAAAGTGGCAGTATCCTTCGCTGGAGGAGATGGCGGAAATCCTAACTCAGATGTTTGGTTTTGTGGGTTAGAATGGGGGATTGGTGATGAAGCTTCTCCTGATGATTTTTATAAGAAATTTAGTTTAAGCCCTAAATTAATACCGCACTCTTGGTTAGAGGACGATTTTGATGGTAGTTGGACTACGCAATATAATCAAAAATTATGTTGGTTTTTGTGGTACTACTATAATTTAGATTGGAAAAGTGGTGAAAGCTATGAGTATTTTGTTAGTACTTATAATGTGCTTTATCCACAGGGTATTGGTTTTAAACTAAATATGCTACCAATCAATTTCAAAAATAGAGCATCAATTCAATGGAATGAACAATTCATTAAGATGACAGGATTTGAAACATTCGATGAATATAGAGAATGGTGTGTTGAAAATCGTGGTGCTTTTTATCGTCAACTTATAGATGAATGTAATCCTAAAGTTATTATTTGTACGGGAGTCACTGAAAAAGATAACTTCTTTAAGTTTTTTACTGGAGAAGCCGTATATGAAACTAAAGCGTTGAAAGAATTTAATATCTTCTATCGCAAGTACAATGATACTTTAATTTGTGTTTGCCCATTTTTTGGTGGCCCAAGTGGCATCAATTCTTACGACAAAATGGAAGCATTAGTAGAGTCAGTAAAAGAATTATGTAAATAATTTTTTTTAAGTTTAACGTTGATAGATAAATAGCGACTTTGGTCGCTATTTATCTTTCTTAAGTATGTACATATCTTGGTAAACTACTGAGAAATCCTCGGTAGTTAAATAGTCATCAAGCTTAGCTTTATTAAAAATATTTTTAAAGTGTAGGCAGATATTATCTGAACCAGTCCTAAAAATAACCGCTTGTAATATTCACTAACGACACGCATTGTCGCTCTCCTCCCTATAATTTTTCCATAAAAGAGAGTTTTTTACCTCTTACAACACGCTTAAGCCCTTTTTATAGAAACAACACAGGAGAAAACTTATGGCAATGAAAGTCACTTTTAAACGAGATCCGCTTTTTGAGGATGTAAAAAAATTCGTGCAACAAGAAAAATTTACATCTGGTTCACGGATTCAACGCAAATTTAGTTTAGGCTTTAATCGAGCTGCGAGAATTGTAGAACAACTAGAAGAAGCAGGCGTTATTTCATCAATGAAAAATGGACAGAGAAAAGTATTATGAAAAATGATTTAAATTATGCAGTGGAACTTATCCGCAAGGCCGATGGCATTTTAATTACTGCTGGGGCAGGAATGAGCGTGGATTCAGGTTTGCCGGATTTTAGAAGTGTCGGCGGGTTTTGGAATGCCTACCCAATGTTTAAAGGCCGCAATATCAATTTTGAAGATATTGCGACACCATTGGCTTATGAAACCCATCAAGAGTTAGCTTATTGGTTTTATGGGCATCGCTTATCGCAATATCGCGCAACAATCCCGCATGAGGGTTACCAAATTTTAAAACGTTGGGCAGATAGCAAACCGCATGGTTATTTTGTTTTTACAAGTAATGTGGATGGGCATTTTCAGAAAGCGGGATTTGAAGAAGGGCGTATTTATGAAGTGCATGGCACACTAGAGCGTTTGCAGTGTGCGCGTAATTGCCGTGATTTAAGTTGGTCTGCAAAAGAATTTCAACCTGTTGTGGATAACGAAAACTTGCGCTTATTGAGTGAGCCACCTCGTTGCCCTTATTGTCAGCGTTTAGCAAGACAGAATGTACTCATGTTTGACGATTATTTTTACAGCAGTAATTATCAAAATTTAAAACGAAATAAGCTCGATTTATGGTTAAAAGAAGTGCAAAATCTCGTCGTCATCGAACTGGGGGCGGGGAAAGCCATTCCAACTGTGCGTCGCTTTTCTGAACGTACGGCGAAAGCAAAAAAGGGTGGATTTATCCGTATTAACCCACAAGATGCAGGCGTGCCAAAAATGCACTTTTTAAGTCTCGAGATGAAGGCGTTAGATGCGCTAAAAGCGATTGATTGCCTGCTAAATCCTTCTCAACAAGCGGTTGAATAATGGAAAATTTTTGCGAAATAACCTTCTGCCAACAAATTGGCAGCAACAAGCGATACAACCAAGATGCCCTTTTTAATGGCGAGGCGGTGTTTCAATATAAACTCAAAACGGCTGAAAAACGCCTTGAAAACCGACCGTACTTTATTGTGGGTGTGGCAGATGGTATTTCCAATAGCAACCGACCTGAAAAAGCGAGCAAGTTGGCAATGCAATTGCTAAGCCAAATGAAAAGCCTAAGTCGCCAAACGATCTGCGATTTACAATCTAGTTTATCAGCAGAATTAGCGGAGGATTATTTTGGCTCAGCAACCACTTTTGTTGCGGCTGAAATTGATCAAACAACCCATAAAGCAAAAATCCTCAGCGTAGGCGATAGCCGTGCTTATTTAATTGACGCTCAAGGTAAATGGCAACAAATCACGCAAGATCATTCTATTCTATCTGAGTTATTGGCTGATTTTCCCGATAAAAAAGAAGAAGACTTTGCCACGATTTATGGCGGTGTTTCTTCTTGTTTAGTCGCAGATTATTCCGAATTTCAAGATAAAATTTTTTATCAAGAAATTGAAATTAAACAAGGGGAAAGTTTATTACTGTGTTCTGATGGATTAACAGATGGACTTTCTGCTGAAGTAAGAGAAAAGATTTGGAAACAATATGATAATGATAAATCTCGATTGACAGTGTGTCGTAAATTAATTGCGAAACAAGGATTTTATGATGATTTATCTGTGGTTATTCTTAAATGAAACTTTTATAATTCACTTTGTGATTTAACATTCTAATAAGG
>CAJPKS010000220.1:0-2873 GCA_905371285.1 Haemophilus sp. HMSC068C11
TTTTTTAACCAGACCCATTTAATGAGATCTTCTAAATTTCGTTTACTTGCCAGATCATCGTGGGTTAATCCTTTTGGGGTAAGTTCATAAGCTTTTTCTTGTAACAATCGAATTGCCTTTTTATAACGAGGATCATCCACAATACGCACTAAACGCTTAGGGTAATCATAAGGGGAAATTCGGCGGCTTTGTGCTAATAATTGAAGCATTTTTTTGCCGCGTACACGCACTTCATTTTCAGATAAGCCAAGCGCTAGCATTTCTGATGTATTACGAGGATTATTTTTTGCCACTTTCCAAAGGTTGTCAGATTTCACCACATAAGAAAGGGCTAAATTTCGTGCCATTGCCGTTTCTTGTCGCCATTTGGCCAATAGCTGTAAACGCGCTAATTCGAGCGGATTCAATTTCCAAACATTTGGAATCTCTAAATAGGCTTTGTCTGGATCGCGATCATCTAATTTACAGGTTTTCGAGATCGCAAGCTGGCAATCATCAATTACCGCTTGAAGCCAAGGTGATTGCGCTAATTCTATTTGCATTTTTTGATAGACTGGCAAGAGATACCATACATCCCCTGCTGCGTACTGTAGCTGTGCTGGTGAAAGTGGGCGTTTTAGCCAGTTTGTACGCGTTGCCCCTTTATCCATTTCAACGCCCAAATAATGTAACACCAATTTGGCTAGGCCCGCTGAATTAGCAAAACCTAGAAAACGTGCCATTATTTGCGTATCCATCATAGGTTGTGGAAGTGCATCAAACTCTTGCAAGAAAACCAATAAATCTTCATTACAAGCATGCAAAATTTTTGTCACCTGCTGATCGCGTAATAATTCCACAAAAGGTGAAAAATCAGTAATGGATAAAGGATCGATTAATGAAACTCGTTCACCATCATAAAGTTGAATTAATCCTAATTTAGGATAATAGGTCGATACCCGCATAAATTCAGTATCTAAAGCGACCGCACTTTGCTGACGCGCTAACTGACAAACCTGAGCGAGCTCTTCATTATTTTGAATTAATGTAAAGTGCGGTTGATTTTGGCATTCTTTTATCATTGTAATAGGATGTATTTTCAAATAGAGGTAAAGACTAAACAGGGATATGAACACATATCCCTGATTAAATTAATGTTGTGAGCATTTTGCTATTTCTTCATCACGCAGTACGCGTCGTAAAATTTTGCCTACATTACTTTTCGGTAATTCATCGCGAAACTCAATATCTTTCGGGACTTTATAACCCGTGAGATGTTGTCGGCAATGTTGGCGTAATTCATCACGCGTGAGGCTATCATCTTTCTTCACGATGAAGATTTTGATAGTTTCTCCCGACACTTCATGTGGCACACCAATAGCGACCACTTCAGCGACTTTATAATTTAGCATCACCACATCTTCGATTTCATTTGGATAAACATTAAAGCCTGAAACCAAGATCATGTCTTTTTTGCGGTCAACAATACGGAGGCTATAGCTCTCGTCCATAATGACGATATCACCCGTTGCCATCCAACCATCTTGAAGCACTTCAGCAGTCGCTTCAGGACGTTGCCAATACCCACGCATGACCTGTTCACCTTTAACCCAAAGCTCTCCAGCTTCACCAAGTTGTGCTTCCGAGCCATCATCTTTGATGATTTTAATATCGGTATTTGGCACTGGTACACCGATTGTACCATTGTGTTTCACCACATTAATCGGACAAGCGGCAATTAGCGGTGAACATTCTGTCATACCATAACCTTCAATGATGTTGCAGCCGGTTAAATCATGCCAACGCGTTGCAACCGATTGTTGGATCGCCATACCGCCGCCAACAGAAAGTTTTAATCGTGAAAAATCCACTTCTTTGAAATTTTCATTATTAAGTAGCGCATTAAACAAGGTATTTACCCCTGTAATCGCTTCAAAGCGGTATTTTTTGAGCTCTTTAACAAAGCCATCAATATCACGTGGGTTCGTAATTAAGAGCGCTGTCACGCCAAGCTCTAAGAAAAGTAAACAGTTTACCGTTAAGGCAAAAACATGATAAAGCGGTAAAGCCAGTACGGCAACGCGTTGCTTAGCATGATCGCCAATAAATGGCTCTGCAATCCACTTCGCTTGGAAAATATTGGTAATAATATTGCCATGTGTCAGCATTGCGCCCTTAGCAACACCGGTCGTTCCACCTGTATATTGTAAGAAGGCTAGATCTTCACGATCCACTTGTGGACGAACATATTGACGAAATTTACCAATACTCAATACTTCACGGAAAGTAACAGCATTCGGTAATTTATATTTTGGCACTAACTTTTTGACGTATTTCACGACAAAATTGACCAAATTACGCTTACCAAAAGAAAGCTGATCGCCCATTCTTGTTAAAATAACGTGCTTCACTTTAGTGTTAAATACAATTTTTTCTAAGGTTGAAGCAAAGTTTGAAACCACAACAATGGCTGTTGCGCCGCTATCTTGTAATTGATGTTCTAATTCACGTGGGGTATAAAGTGGATTTACGTTTACCACAACTAAACCCGCACGTAAAATACCGAAAAGCGCAATAGGATATTGCAATAGATTCGGCATCATCAATGCAACACGCTCACCACGTTCTAACTTTAATTCATTTTGTAAATAAGCGGCAAATGCACGGCTGCGCTCTTCTAATTTACGGAATGTTAAAACCTGCCCCATGTTGATATAGGCGGGACGGTCTGGGTGCTCACGAATTGCTTTATCTAAAATATCGAGAATCGAATCATATTTTGAGGTATCCAGCGTGGTAGGTGAACCTTCTGGATAATTTTGAAACCAAACTTTTTCCATTTTTTATCCTTATTCTTTGGAAATTTTTCTTAATTTTATCATTTAGTTAATAGA
>CAJPKS010000221.1:0-2838 GCA_905371285.1 Haemophilus sp. HMSC068C11
GGTGCTGCACCCGCCACTTCAAATTTCATGATTAATTTGCCTGTAACAACTTTATCGCCCACGTTGATTAAAATTTCTTTTACGACACCAGCAACTGGAGCAGGGACTTCCATTGACGCTTTATCACCTTCAACATTGATGATTGATTGGTCAACTTCAACGCTATCGCCTACTTTCACCATAATATCAGTCACGTTTACTTCGTCTGAACCGATATCTGGCACATTGACTTCAACTACACTTGCAGCTGCTGGTGCGGCTGCCGGCGCAGGTGCTGCTGGAGCAGGAGCTGCCGCATCCGCTGACTCTAATACAAGCATTGGTGTTCCAGTTGTGACTTTATCACCCACTTTTACTAATACTTCTTTTACCACACCGGCTTCAGGTGCAGGGACTTCCATTGAAGCTTTATCACCTTCAACATTAATAATACTTTGATCAGTGGTAATGGTATCACCTACTTTCACCATCACTTCTGTTACGGTAACTTCATCACTACCGATATCAGGAATTTGAATTTGTTTTGACATGTTATCTTACCTTTAAAAAACGCAGTTAAAATCAACCGCACTTTATTTGTAGATGATCCTGTGCGTTTTAGCGCACAGGATATTGTTTATTAAGCGTAAAGCGGATTTAAAATTTCAGTTTTTAAACCAAATTTCGCGATTGCATCAGCCACCACTTTCGCATCAAATTTGCCTTGTTTTGCAAGCTCATGTAATGCTGCAACCACAACATAACGCGCATCCACTTCGAAGTGTTCACGTAAGTTTTCACGGCTGTCTGAACGACCGAAACCATCAGTACCTAATACGTGATAGCTTTGTGCAGGGATGAATGCACGAACTTGTTCTGCGAACAATTTCATGTAGTCAGTAGCCGCAACAGCTGGTGCATCGTTCATTACTTGTGCAATATAAGGTACGCGTGGAGTTTCTGTTGGATGTAACATATTCCAACGTACTGCATCCGCACCTTCACGAGCCACTTCAGTGAATGAAGGCACGCTATATACATCTGAGCTTACGCCATATTCATTTGCAAGGATTTGTGCTGCTTCACGAACGTGACGGAAGATCGCTCCAGAACCTAATAATTGAACATGACCTTTGCTACCTTTCGCTTCAACGGTTTCAAATTTATAAAGACCTTTACGAATACCCTCTTCTGCGCCTTTTGGCATTGCTGGTTGTTCGTAAGTTTCGTTTAATGTGGTGATGTAGTAGAACACATCTTCTTGTTTTTCACCGTACATACGGTTGATACCGTCTTGTAGGATAACTGCCACTTCATAAACGTAAGCTGGGTCATAAGATACACAGTTAGGAATAACAAGAGATTGAATATGGCTATGACCATCTTCGTGTTGTAAACCTTCACCATTTAATGTTGTACGGCCAGAAGTACCACCGATCATGAAACCACGAGCTAATTGGTCACCTGCTGCCCACATTAAATCACCTACACGTTGGAAACCAAACATTGAGTAGTAGATGAAGAATGGAATCATCGGAAGGTTATTTACAGAGTATGAGTTCGCTGCCGCTAACCAAGATGATGCCGCACCTAATTCATTGATACCTTCTTGTAATACTTGACCATCTTTCGCTTCACGGTAGTAAGCCACTAAATCACGGTCAGAAGGCACATAGTTTTGACCATGTGGGTTGTAAATACCAATTTGACGGAATAAACCTTCCATACCGAAAGTACGCGCTTCGTCAGCGATAATTGGCACAATTTGTTGACCAATGTTCTTATCTTTCAATAAGGTATTTAAGAAACGCACGAATGCCATTGTAGTTGAAATTGGACGAGCTTGTTCTTCCAATAATGGCGCAAACTCTTCTAATGCAGGCACTTTAAATTCAGTGGTGAATTTCGGTAAACGTTTTGGTAAATAACCATTTAACGCTTTACGTCTACCGTGAAGATAATTGTACTCTTCCGAACCTTCTGGGAAGGTGATGTATGGATAGTTAGGAATATCTTCATCTTTAATATCTAATTGGAAATGATCGCGGAAAGATTTTAAGCTTTCGAGAGACATTTTTTTTGATTGATGCGCAGTATTTTTACTTTCTGCTTCAGGAATTTTATAACCTTTAACCATGTGCGCTAAGATCACAACAGGTTTACCTGCAGTTTGCGCTTTATGGAATGCGGCATAAAGTTTTTCTGAATCGTGACCACCACGTCTTAATGCCCAGATTTCATCATCTGTCATATCAGCCACTAATGCAGCGGTTTCTGGATAACGACCGAAGAAGTGTTCACGAACGTATGCACCATTCTTAGATTTGAAGGTTAAATAGTCACCATCAAGCACTTCCATCATTAATTGGGTTAATTTGCCGGTAGTATCTTTTGCAAATAATTTATCCCAGCCACTACCCCACATGACTTTGATCACTTCCCAACCTGCACCAACAAATAAACCTTCTAATTCTTGAACGATTTTGCCGTTACCCGTTACTGGACCATCTAAACGTTGCAAGTTACAGCTTACGACGAAGATTAAGTTATCTAAGCCCTCACGTGCAGCGAATGTTAAATCACCTTTTGCTTCGATTTCGTCCATCTCACCGTCACCAAGGAAAGCATACACTTTTTGATCTTTGGTGTCTTTTAAACCACGGTTATCTAAGTATTTTAAGAAACGAGCAGTACGGATCGCATTTACAGGGCCTAAACCCATAGATACGGTCGAGAATTGCCAGAATTCAGGCATTAATTTCGGGTGTGGGTAAGAAGAAAGACCTTTGCCTGGTTCACATTCTTGACGGAAATTATTCATTTGATCTTCAGTAATACGACCTTCAACAAATGCACGAG
>CAJPKS010000222.1:0-2836 GCA_905371285.1 Haemophilus sp. HMSC068C11
TACAGCAATAAGCGCCATTAAAGGCACCGCTAAAATTAAGGTAATTCGCCAATGCAACTCTGCTTTTGCTGCTGCACTTTTATCTTTTAATAATTGCTCAAAAGACAATTCAGCTGCCTCATCACTTTCTGTGTTTGTCTCTTGATGGCCTAAATAGGCTTGGTAGTCATCAAAATGTGTAATACGGAAATCAGGAAGCACGGATGTGCCTTCTACACGCAAGGTATTCTGTAAATTCAAGACTTGGTCGCCATTTGGTAACGCTTTTAACTCACCTTTTTCAGCGGTAACCACTGACGGTTTCGTTTGACCTTTGGCTTTCATTTGGAAAAGATAAACATCACTGATTTGATTACCGTTAATCTTATCAATGAATAAGACGAAATTATTGTTGCTTGTGGACATGAATTGACCAGAAGCCAATGCCCCCATGGTTGGGTTCGCTTTAGCATCTTCGACAATCGCCGCTTGCTTTTGAATGGCCCATGGAGAAAGCCACAAGGCATTGTAAGCAGCCAAGCCAGCGGTGAATAAAGAAAGAATTAACGCTACACGAACAAGAATACGTTGTCCCACGCCACAAGCGCGCATTACCGTAATTTCACTTTCAGCGTAGAGACGACCAAAAGTTAGCAAAATGGCGATAAACAAACATAATGGCAACATTAATTGCGCCATGGTCGGCATCCCTAAACCAAGTAAAGAGAACACCAGATCGGCGGGAACCTTACCATTTGCCGCTGAACCAAGTACGCGCACAAGTTGTTGGCTGAAGAAAATTAAAAGCAAAATAAACAAAATTGCAATCTGGCTTTTAAAGACTTCCTTTGTTAAATATCGGGTTAATATCATTCTTTTTTTCTAACTAAAAAACACGGGAAACTGGCTAATTTAGATGGCGTATGATACCTTATTTTCACTGATTTAAATAGCAAATTAGCAACATAAGGAAATAACATGAAATATCAAGCAAACTCAACCGCACTTTCTCAATCAACCGATTGCCTTATCATCGGCATTTATGAGAACAATGAATTGACAAAAAGTTTCAATGAAATCGATCAAATCACACAAGGTTACCTCAGCCAGTTAGCTCAAAGCCAAGATCTTTCAGGCAAAATTGGGCAAGCGACTCTTCTTCATTCATTACCTAATCTTGCGACTAAACGCGTGTTAGTCGCAGGTTGTGGTAAAAAAGGCGAAACGACTGAACGCCAATTTAAACAAATCATCCAACGTATTACCCAAACATTAAAAGAATTAAATATTCAACAAGCGGTGAATAATTTAACGGATGTGGAAATTAAAGATCGCGATCTATTTTGGAATGTGCGTTTTACCGTTGAAACCATCGAACATAATCTTTATCAATTTGATGACTTTAAGAGTAAAAAAGCGGATGCTATCTCACTTCAAGAAATCGTTTTTAATACCGATGATTCACAAGCTCAGCAAGCTATCGCAGAAGCACAGGCCATTGCAAATGGTGTAAAAGCCGCACGTAATATCGCGAATATGCCACCAAATATTTGTACACCGGCTTATTTAGCTGAACAAGCTAAAAATTTAGCCGAAACATCAACCGCACTTTCCCTTGATGTGATTGATGAAGAAGACATGACAAAACTTGGCATGAATGCATATTTAGCCGTATCTCGTGGTTCGCAAAACCCTGCTTATATGTCTATTTTACATTTCAACAATGCACCTGATAAAAATGCGAAACCTATCGTATTAGTGGGCAAAGGATTAACCTTTGATGCGGGCGGTATTTCGTTAAAACCAGCCGCAGAAATGGATGAGATGAAATACGATATGTGCGGTGCAACTTCGGTATTTGGTACGATGAAAGCCATTGCAGAATTAAATCTGCCATTAAATGTTATCGGTGTATTAGCGGGTTGTGAAAACTTGCCTGATGGCAATGCCTATCGCCCAGGCGATATTCTCACCACAATGAACGGTTTAACCGTAGAAGTATTAAATACTGATGCGGAAGGACGTTTAGTACTTTGTGATACGTTAACTTATGTAGAACGCTTTGAACCGCAATATGTGATTGATGTCGCCACCCTAACAGGTGCTTGTGTGGTTGCGTTAGGCCAACATAACAGTGGCTTAGTTTCAACTGATGATGCCTTAGCTGAACAGTTATTACAAGCCGCACAGCAAACTACTGACAAAGCTTGGCGTTTACCATTAAGTGAAGAATATCAAGAGCAATTAAAATCACCTTTTGCCGATTTGGCTAATATTGG
Source organism: Haemophilus sp. HMSC068C11 (assembly GCA_905371285.1). GTDB lineage: Bacteria > Pseudomonadota > Gammaproteobacteria > Enterobacterales > Pasteurellaceae > Haemophilus_D. The sequence goes on from CAJPKS010000222.1 coordinate 2,259, forward strand.
CGGTCGTTGGGGCGGCGCAATTACTGCAGGCGCATTCCTCTCCAACTTTACGAAAAAGTACACTTGGGCACATTTAGATATCGCCGGGACAGCTTGGCTTCAAGGTGCAAATAAAGGCGCAACAGGTCGTCCAGTGTCTCTATTAACACAATTTTTAATTAATCAAACCAAGTAATTAACACATAGGGCTAACATAACGTTAGCCCTAAAATTTTCTCAAAATCTGACCGCACTTTATTCCAATTCGAATTCAACCAGTAATGGATTATGATCTGACGAAGTAACCACTTCTGATGTTGCACTCACCACTTTTACGCCTCGCGTAAAAATATAATCAAGTGGATAACCTAAAAATCTCAATCGTTCATCTTGAGATAGCGTCACTGCATCTAGTCCATATTTTTGCATCAAATTATTGACTAAATTCAGACGACGCTCATTCCATGCATTAAAATCGCCAGATATAATGATGGGGCCTTGATGATTTTCCACAAAAGAAAAGAGCTGCTCTAACTGAGTTTGATAAGCCGAAATTCCCCATTCAAAATTAATCAAATGTACATTAATAAGTAGCAAAC
>CAJPKS010000223.1:0-2771 GCA_905371285.1 Haemophilus sp. HMSC068C11
ATAAATTCACGTGCATCTTGTTCAATACGTTGATCAATATTATCGGGCAGATCTTTTTCGTATTTGAGGCGATAGTATTTTTTATTTTCTAACCATCGTTTAACAAGGACTTTATTCAAGCTTTCCAACCAACGGATTTCAAATACTTGCTGTAAGAAATAATTGGCAATGGAGTGGATAACTTGTACTAATACTAAGAGTGCGTTCAGTTTTGCAAAGAACCAAAACTTGTCCGCATCTAATTCCTGCATTGAGCTATAAAGCCCGTTATAGAAAAAAGAGTTGAGTACGCTAAAGCGCACTTCTAACAAAATCATGGTAAACAACACCAGTAGCATAACGATGATTTTGATGCCGTTACGGCAATTAATCGAAGGGGATGCAATATGCCAAAACTTCTGACCGAATGTGGTTTGCTTGAGTGCGAGTGTCGTCACGCTAAAGCATACAATCACCCAGAAAAGTGCGGTCAAAATCCAGCTTAAACTTGAGTTAAGTTCAGTTTGCCAATTCATTGATTATCCATAAAGTAAAAAACGAAAAAAGGGCGAAATGATTCGCCCTCGTATTGTGCGCTCAATTAAAACTCAACTTTCGTGTTGAAGATAAATTCACGTCCATAACCTAATGCAACAGGGATTAACGTGTTTGTTGCGTTACCAGAGGTGGATGGATAGTAAGTTTTATCTGTTAAGTTTTTACCGTTAAGTTGGAAGGATACTTTCTTGCCAGAGATTTTGGTATCGTAAGCAATAAAGGCATCATATACCACGGCATGAGGTAATTTGTATGCTTTTGTGTAATCACTGTTATAAGCATGCCAAGAACCTAAATAACGAGCACCACCACCAACACGGATGTTACCAAAATCAAATTCACCAACGTTATAAGCTAAGAATAGAGAAGCTTGATGTTTTGGTACACCTGAAAGTTGTTGATTTACCGCATCAGGATAAAGTTCATTTTCAAGTGATTTTACCTTGGTGTAGGTATAGTTAGCCGCCACGCTTAGATTATCAGTAATTTGACCATTTAGATCGAATTCCACACCGCGAGAACGTTGTTTGCCGACGATATTTAATTGTGCATTTGAACCCGAACCAACGGCTTCTGCCACATTACGTTTGGTGATATTGAATAATGCAAGTGTCGCGTTGAAGCCAGAGTTTTCGTATTTTGCACCAATTTCAAAAGATTTACCTTGTTCTGGTTTTAAATCTCCGCTAACAGGTGTTGCCACACTCATTTGTGGACGGAAAGACTCCGAATAGTTTGCAAAGGTCGCAATATGTGGCGTAAATTTATATACGGCACCTAATTGATACAATAATTTACCATCGTGCTGATCAGTATTTCCTGTTCTTGTTAGATTTTGGCCTTTTTTACAGTTTGCAGCATTTAAACAATGACGTCCCGCAAATTGATCAAAGTACTCATAACGTAAACCACCTGTCATGATAAAGTTATCTGTAAAGTAAGCGGTATCTTGAATATAAACACCAACGGTTTTGAGATGGTTATATTGGTAAGCGTTGCCGTTACCGTTTTTATGTTCTGCAACAGGATTAGTATAGACTGGATTATCAATATTGATATCTGACTTTGTAATGCCTTGGTTATAAATAGGTCCAATATCGCGGATATTACGCATGACATCTACACCAGCTACAAAACGGTTAGCAATATCACCAATACCAAATTCACCAACGATATTTAATGTACCACTATGAACACGTTGATCGCCTTGTTGCTGTTCAATCGCACGACGGGCTGTACGAGTTTTAACGTTAATATTAGTGATGCGAGCTTGATCGTAGAAATATTTGTAACGCGCATAGCTATAACCCGCATTTAATTTCCAACCATCACTTAATTTGTGTTCAATTTTGAAATCGATATTATCGGTTTTTGCCGTAGTTTCATTATTTGGTTCATCTAAACGACGTGATACAGGGATATCCGGTAATGCATTAGTTGCCGTTAAAAGATTTGTACCACGATCAAATGGCTCAAGAATATCTTTGTGCTCATAAGAAAGAAGTACTTTAGTTTTATCATTTTCCCAAGAAAGTGATGGTGCGTAAGTCGTGTTTTTCACTTTGCCAAAATTACGCCAGTAGTCTTTTTCTTGTTTGTCATAGATAAAGCGGTAAGCAAAACCATTTCCTAAGCCACCAGTGAAATCTAATTGTGTTCCCCATAGGCTATGATTACCTAAAGTTCCACCAATGACATAGCGAGGTGTTTGTTGTGGTTTTTTAGTAATGATATTGACCACGCCACCTGGATCTTGAATACCATAAAGCACAGATGCAGGCCCTTTTAAAACTTCAACGGTTTCAGTTGTCGCGCTAAAGTTTTTAGCTGGGCCAGCTTGTAAACCGTTACGCATAATTGAGTTGTCACGGTTTCCACCAAAACCACGTTTCTGAATAGAGTCAAACATACCACCTAAGGTGTTGGCTTGGCTCACACCACTGACGTTATAAAGCGCATCAATGAGTGATTCAGGTTTGCGATCTTCTAGTAGTTTGGTCGAAAGAATATTTACTGTGTTTGGTGTGTCGAATACAGGCACTTCAGCTTTTGATACAACTGATGTCCCTGTAGTTTGATAACCATTTTGTTTAATTCCCGTATCTTGAACGTTAATTTGCTCAAGCGTCTCGGTGTTTGTATCTACGGTTTGCTCAGTTTCTGCAAACGTAGAAATGGAAAAACTGGTTAAAAGTGCGGTTGAAATAAGGCTTAATTTAAAATTCATAATCGCT
>CAJPKS010000224.1:0-2749 GCA_905371285.1 Haemophilus sp. HMSC068C11
TCTTAAGTGAGCAAAAAACCTCGATCAGCTACCTACAAAGACGCCTAAAAATAGGCTACAACAAAGCTGCAAATATAATCGAACAGATGGAAAAAATGGGCGTTTTAAGCCCAGTCAATGCAAAAGGTCAGAGGGATATTTTGGTCTGAATTTATATAGCAATGTAAAGATAAAAGAATAAAAATGTTTAAAAAACTTTTCCACTCCGCCCTTTGGGGGCTTGCTGCGGCAGGTGTTATTTTATTTGCCGTTCCTAAGCTTAATAACAGCAGCCTTTTCTCTGCTGATGATATCGTTTCGTTCAATAGTGCTGTGAGAATTGCTTCTCCTGCTGTGGTGAATGTGTACAACCGATCTTTTTCTTCTGCCAGCATTAATGATAGCGATCAATTACAGGTAAATAACTTAGGTTCTGGCGTGATCATGACCAAAGACGGTTATATTCTTACCAATAAACACGTTATTCAAAATGCCGATCAAATTGTGGTAGCGTTGCAAAATGGCAATATTTATGAAGCCAATTTAATTGGCTCAGACAATTTGACAGATCTTGCGGTATTAAAAATTAAAGCAACCAATCTTTCCACGATTCCACAAAATAAAGAGCGCCAAGTACGTGTTGGTGATATTGCTCTGGCTATTGGTAACCCGTATAACCTCGGTCAAAGTGTATCCCAAGGGATTATCAGTGCGGTAGGGCGTAGTGCTGTAGGGGATTCTTTAGGTCGTCAAAACTTTATTCAAACCGATGCATCAATTAACCGTGGTAACTCTGGCGGTGCGTTGATTAACTCCGCGGGCGAATTAGTGGGGATCAGCACGTTAAGTATTGGTAAAACAGCCAATGAAATTGCAGAAGGGTTAAATTTTGCGATTCCAATCAGTATTGCAAACGATGTGTTGTATAAAATTATTCGCGATGGTCGTGTGATTCGTGGTTATTTTGGTGTTCAAAGTGAAATTTCTTCTAACTCAAACGGTGGTATTGTCATTACTGGCGTGACAGCCAATAGTCCCGCAGCAAAAGCAGGTATTCAAGTGGGGGATGTGATTTTACGTTTAAATAAACAAGATAATCTGTCTATTCGTGAAATGATGCAAATTATCAGTGATACTAAACCGAATACAGAAGTTATTGTCACAATTTCTCGCTTAGGTAACGTTATCGATCTTCCCGTGATTATTGAAGAGCTACCATCTAACTAAGGATATTTTGTGGAAGTTAAAACGAGTCACTTTTTTGCCTGTTTAGATCGTCTTCGTTTAATTCAGCGTTGGTCATTGATGCGCAATATTGAAAAGGAAAACTTAGCAGAGCATAGTCTGCAAGTTGCTTTTGTGGCACAGGCTTTAGCCATTATTAAAAATCGCTTTTTTGGTGGTGAAGTCAATCCTGAACGTATTGCAGTGATGGCGATGTATCATGATACTTCTGAAATTTTTACTGGTGATTTGCCGACCCCAATTAAGTATTTCAATTCTGAAATTACTCATGCTTACAAAGACATTGAAGCGGCTGCAGAATTGCATTTAATTAGTTTGCTTCCGACAGAATTACAAGACAGCTTCGCGCCATATTTAGACAGTGAACAATTTAGCCCTGAAGAAAAGCATTTAGTAAAACAAGCGGATTTGATTTGTGCCTATATTAAAGCTCAATTTGAATTAGAGCATGGTAACCATGAATTTAAAACAGCGAAAAAACGCTTAGAAAATTTAATGGAACAATGGCACAGTCAAGAAATGGATTATTTTTTACAGGTCTTTTTGCCGAGTTTTGGGCGTTCGATTGATGAGATCGCGTTATAGGCGAAAATAAAAAAGTGCGGTTAATTTTGACCGCACTTTTTTTTTCTAGGATTATTTCAATGTTGCTAAAATGATCTGTTCTGGATCCACGTGTAACCACACATCTTGTCCCACTTTCCAACCATCTTTGCTATGAATACTCGCACAAAATTCAATTGAGCTATCCTTTATTTGCAAAATCGCTTCTTCATTCTGCATAGAAAGAATCGTCGCTTGGAAAAGGTTATTTTTTTCTTCTAATGGGGTGGTGCTAATTTTCACCCAAGGGGCTTTAAACATGACCATCACTTCTTTTTCAGTAATGAGTCTGAGGCGCTCAGCACTGCGCATTGTGATTGAAACATGTAATGGATGAGCTAAATCCTGAATGTTTACTGCAACAATGCAGCGGGAGTCCACAATATGTTGGCTTGCCACTTTCCCGAAAAATTGATTGCGCGCGCTACTTTGTAAGGAGAATTTTGCCGTTGCTGAAAGTAGGCTGTTTAGCGGGATCGTCTCATCTTGCAGAATATGGAATGCGTGCTCTTGTGTTTGTTCGAGTAAATCATAAAGCTGCAGCAAGCGCTCAGCATAAGTGGTTAATGAAGTGCCACCCCCATTTTTCCCACCGATATTACGTTCTAAAAGCGGTTTGGGGCTGATTTTATTCATTGCCTCAAGGTGATCCCAAGCACTTTTATAGCTCACTTTAGCGTTTTTAGCCGCTTGGTTGATTGAGCCACATTCTTTAATTTCTTTTAAGAGGCGAACTCGTTTTGGATCAATAAATAATTCTTGATGAAGTTTGATCGTCAGTAAAATTTCAGTTTGTTTCATCATCTCCTCCTAATACACAATTCTGTTTATTTTACTTGATCTTTAAGTTTTTCTGTATGCTTATTTAAAAAATCAAGTTATAATTTATCCGTAGTTTTTTTTATTATATATAGTTTCATTT
>CAJPKS010000225.1:0-2719 GCA_905371285.1 Haemophilus sp. HMSC068C11
GTTATAATATATGGATATACAGTTAAGGAGATTTTTTATGCTAACCCAACTTACCATCAATAATTTTGCAATTGTTCGTCAATTAGAGATTGAATTGGCGAAAGGAATGTCTGTGATCACGGGGGAAACCGGCGCAGGAAAATCTATTGCTATTGATGCGTTGGGTTTATGCTTGGGGCAGCGTATTGAAACGTCTATGGTTCGAGAAGGGCAGGAAAGAGCTGAAATCTGCGCCTCCTTTTTTATTGAACCAACGAACCCCGCTTATCAATGGTTGCAAGAGCAAGAATTGCAGGATCCTGATAATCCTTCCGATTGTATTTTACGCCGTGTCATCAATGCAGATGGGCGTTCTAAAGCCTTTATTAATAGCACGCCTGTATCGGCTTCTCAATTAAAAGAAATTGGTCAATATCTTATTCATATTAATGGGCAGCACGCTTCACAATTATTATTGAAAAATGACTACCAGCTTCAGTTGGTGGATACATTTGCACATCACCATGATTTGCTCGCACAAATGCGAGAAGATTATCGAGCGTGGAAAAATCTTCAAACGCAAGTTAAAACCTTTCAACAAAAAGTTGCCGAAAATGAAGCGAAGAAACAGCTTTTACAATATCAGGTAGAAGAGTTGGATGAGTTTGCGCTTCGTCCAAATGAATATTTAGAATTGGAAGAGGATCAACGTCGTCTATCAAATAGTGAACAGCTGACACAGTTATCACAATCAGCCTTACAGCTACTCAGTGAAAATGAGACGGTGAGTATTGATTCGATGCTTTATCGTGCGACACAGTATATTGATGAATTAAGCGAATTAGATCCTCGATATGCTTCTGTTCAAACAATGTTGAATGATGCACTTATCCAAGTGCAAGAGGCGACAAGTGAAGTTCAACATCTTGCTTCTCATATTGAACAAGATCCGATGTTATTACAAGAGATTGAGCAACGTTTAGGGCAAGCTTTACAACTTGCACGTAAGCACAATGTGAAACCAGAAGAATTGGTGGATTGGCATCAAAAATTAAAAGCAGAATTGACCGCACTTTTAGATTTTTCGGAAAGTGAAGAGCGTCTGATTCTAGAAGAAAAAGCAGCCTTTGAGAAAATGCAACATACGGCAAAACAATTACATGAAAGTCGTTGCCAAGCTGCAGGAAAATTAGCACAGCAGGTTACACATTCTATCAAAGGGCTTGCAATGGAGAATGCCGAGTTTTTCATTGAAGTGAATTCAGATTTAACTAAAGTGACGGCAAATGGGGCAGATAATATCGTCTTTACTTTACGCAGTAATCTAGGACAGCAGGCACAACCGCTAGCAAAAGTGGCATCAGGTGGTGAGCTTTCTCGTATTTCATTAGCGATTCAAGTCTTGACATCAGATCAATCAGCGATTCCAACGTTAATTTTTGATGAAGTTGATGTTGGCATTAGTGGGAAAACCGCGAGCGTAGTGGGTAAATTATTACGTCAATTAGGCGATAAATGCCAAGTGCTTTGTGTGACTCATTTACCACAAGTAGCATGTCATGGACATCATCAATTTAATGTAGAGAAATTTACCGTTGATGATAAAACAGAAACTAAAATGACCGCACTTTCTCAAGAAGAGAGAGTTCCAGCTCTTGCAAGATTACTGGGTGGCAGTGAAATTACAGAACTAGCCTTGGCGAATGCGCAAGAAATGTTGGATTTAGTGAAGTAAAATCAGGTAAATAAATGGGCGCTTGTCGCCCATTTAATGCATTAATGAGCTGAATTTTGTCGTAAAGCTTAGATTCTTCTTGTCACATTTTAAAAATACTTGATAGGAATGCTTGCTTATTAGTCAAAAAAGCGTATTATAGACGTCTATACGTCAATACATCCAAAAGAAGAGAACTTATGTCTAGCTATTTATTTACTTCTGAATCGGTTTCAGAAGGACATCCAGATAAGATTGCCGATCAAATTTCTGATGCGGTACTTGATGAAATTTTAAAACAAGATCCTAAAGCACGTGTGGCTTGCGAAACCTATGTAAAAACAGGGATGGCGTTAGTCGGTGGTGAAATTACTACATCAGCATGGGTTGATATTGAAAATCTCACTCGCCAAGTCATCTGTGATATTGGTTACAAACACTCAGAAATGGGGTTTGATGGCAATTCTTGTGCGGTATTAAATGCGATTGGTAAACAATCATCTGATATTAACCAAGGTGTGGATCGTGAGAATCCATTAGATCAAGGTGCGGGTGACCAAGGGATCATGTTTGGTTATGCGACAAATGAAACGGAAGTCTTGATGCCTGCGGCGATTACTTATGCGCATCGTTTAATGGAAAAACAAGCTGAAGTGCGTAAAAGTGGCAAATTAGCATGGTTACGCCCTGATGCGAAAAGCCAAGTGACCTTAAAATACGAAGATAACAAAATCGTGGGTGTAGATGCAGTCGTCCTTTCTACACAACATAGTGAAGAAGTGTCACAAAAAGAAATTTATGAAGGCGTGATGGAAGAAATCATCAAGCCAATTTTGCCAAGTGAATGGTTATCTCAACAAACAAAATATTTCATCAACCCAACTGGTCGTTTTGTGATTGGTGGCCCAATGGGAGACTGTGGCTTAACAGGTCGTAAAATCATTGTCGATACATACGGTGGCGCGGCTCGTCATGGTGGTGGAGCATTTTCTGGTAAAGATCCATCAAAAGTAGACCGTTCAGCTG
>CAJPKS010000226.1:0-2713 GCA_905371285.1 Haemophilus sp. HMSC068C11
GGGGCTTGAATAGGTCAAGCACCAACCAGAAATTTTACGCTAAGCGTAATTTAGGAGCGAGATTATAGTGATTAATCTCGCTCTTGTAAAGTCTATTGTAGAAAAAATCTGCAGATTTTAACCGCACTTTCCTATTATTTTCTTACCGCAATCGCTTCGATTTCTAAGCCAACATCTTTTGGCAAGCGAGCAACTTCTACGCAAGAACGAGCAGGGAAATTAGGGTGATGATTTTCTTTAAAGAATTTCTCATACTCTGCATTTACTGCTGCAAAATCATTAAGATCTTTCACAAACACAGTAGTTTTCACAATATCACCCACTTTCAAACCAGCCTGTTCAATAATGGCCTTCACGTTTTCTAACGATTGACGCGCCTGAGCTACAATATCTTTTGGTACTTCACCCGTTGCTGGATTAACCGGGATTTGACCTGATGTTAAAACTAAATTACCTAAATCTACCGCTTGAACATAAGGACCGATTGCTGCTGGGGCTTTTTCTGTATGAATGATTTTAGTCATGATATTCTCCTTTAATATTGACGTATAAATACGCTTGCTATCCTAACATATAAGTGACTTTATCGCTTATACGAGTATTCTTAATCAATCTCTTTTAATACATCATCAGACAATTCTTTCTGTGAACTTTCTTTTACTTTGCCATCATTGACTTTAAATTCTAAATTCTGATAATAAGCTTCGCGGAAAGTAACATAAGGATCTTGTGCTTGATTGAGCAATTCTGTTTGGTCCAATGTTTTCGAGCGTTTATCTACGGCTTGTACACCATATTTCACCAGTGACCATGGACCGCCCACCCAATTCCAGAACGGATAAGTATAAGCCGCATCGACCACTGCACCAGTTAATTGACGAGGTGTCGTCGCATTATAAATTGGCAATACAATATAAGTGCCCGCATCTACACCATAGGTGCCCAACGTTTCACCAAAGCTTCGTTGATCATAAACCTGCAAATCTTTGCTTGCACTGGCAAAATCAAATAAACCACCAATACCAAAGGTGGAGTTAATCCAGAAACGGTTGAAGTGAACAAAGGCTTTTTTCGGTTCACCTTCTAATAAACGGTTCACAAAGCTCACTGGCTCATCTAAGTTATTTGCCACATTGGATAAACCTTTTGTGACCGGTGTCGGCACGTAATCACGCCAGCCTTTCGCAGCAGGTTCTAACACGTAGCGATCCATGACTTTATAGTTAAAATCAAACATCGTACGGTTAAAACTTTCTAATTTATCATTGCGTTCACCATCTGCTTTTGTTGCACAACCTGTTAATACAGCTGTTGCCATTAAGCCGACCGCAAGTAAAGGTGTTTTTTTCATTCCACTTTCCTATCACAAAAAATTGTCTTTATTCTAACCAACTTGAAAGATAACTACAAAAGAATTTATTTAAGCCTTGAGATTGCTCTGTCTATTAGCCATTATTGAAATCGTATGTTTTAGTTTTTAAAAAATCACTTTTGTTCTCTGCATAAACAAAAAGTGCGGTTATTTCTAACCGCACTTTCCTATCTATTAAATTAAAGTTTTGCTGAAAGCATTGCTTCTAATTTCTCTTGGTCAACTGCAAATTTGCGAATCCCCTCTGCTAATTTCTCAACAGCCATCGCGTCGCTGTTATGTTGCCAGTAGAATTCTGCTTCAGTTAATGGTTGAGGTTTCGCTTTTACTTCACCTTTGTAGTCTAGTTTACGTACAAGTGCGGTTGAATTTTCTTGTAATTCTTTGAGTAAAGCGGGAGCGATTGTTAAACGATCACAACCTGCTAATTCAATAATTTCACCGACATTACGGAAACTTGCGCCCATTACCACTGTTTTATAACCGTATTCTTTGTAGTAGTTATAAATTTTAGTTACAGAAATAACACCAGGGTCTTCTGCTGGAGCATATTCTTTTTTATCAGTATTTGCTTTGTACCAGTCTAAGATACGACCTACGAATGGTGAAATTAAGTAAACACCCGCTTCAGCACACGCACGTGCTTGCGCTTCGGAGAATAATAAGGTTAAGTTACAGTTAATGCCTTCTTTTTCAAGAATTTCTGCTGCACGAATACCTTGCCATGTTGAAGCAATTTTGATCAAAATACGATCATTTGAGATGCCTGCCGCATTATAAAGTGCGATAAGTTTACGTGCTTTTTCAACAGTTGCTTGAGTATCGTAAGAGAGACGAGCATCCACTTCAGTTGAAATACGTCCAGGGACAATTTTTAAAATTTCTAAACCAATGTTTACCGCTAATTTATCTTCAGCATCAATTAATTGTTGAGCTTTATCCACACTTTGTGCTTTGGCATAAGCAATCGCTTCATCAATTAATGGTGCATATTGTGGTAATGCTGAAGCACTTAAAATTAAAGATGGGTTTGTTGTTGCATCTTGCGGTTGGTATTTTTTAATGGCATCAATATCGCCAGTATCAGCCACAACGACGGTCATACTACGAAGTGAATCTAACTGAGTTGTCATTATATTCTCCTTGAATGGATTTGTTTGAATTCGACTGTCTTACGATAGCATAATTAGCTTTAAAAAGGTAATTCGTCCAGGAAAATATTTACGATAGGGAAAACCAATGCATTCTAAATTTATCCTCTCATACCATCACTTTTAGCAATTTTTTCGCGATTTATTAGATACAAATCACAAAACGTTATTTTTCTTTAAATAATTACCT
>CAJPKS010000227.1:0-2706 GCA_905371285.1 Haemophilus sp. HMSC068C11
TTGCCTTTAGCCAAACGCGTGAAAAGTGCGGTTGGAATTGAAGGTGTTTTGGATATGGTACAAAAAGCCCAATTAAATGCACAATTTAATCACATCGATAATGTTGAATTTTATCAAGCCGATTTAGACCAAACTTTTTCAGAACAACCTTGGGCAAAACAACATTTCAATAAAATTCTTCTCGATCCACCTCGTAGCGGTGCGGCTTTTGCACTGAATGCGTTGTGTGAGCTTGGTGCAGAAAGCATTCTTTACGTATCTTGCAATCCCGCAACCTTAGTACGGGATGCTGAGATTCTCCGTTCTTTCGGGTATCGCATCATCAAAACGGCCATGATTGATATGTTCCCGTATACCAGTCATTTGGAGTCGGTGACATTATTTATCAAATAAGGTGTAAATTCTGATAGAATAGTCAGACTTTTTTGTTGTCTTAAAAAGACAACTCGGCGGACAGGATGTTGCCGAGCCATATTCATCAACAAGGGGGTATTATGGTTGCAGTTCGTGGTTCTCACTTATCAAATCCACATGATTTTGAGATCGAACAATGGTGTTCGAGCCTTAAACTTGCTGCCCCCGTAGAAAAGTCTCTGATTGATGCATGGTATTATGCCCAAGCCAAAATAGCTGAACATGCCGATCAAATGGAGAATGCAATCCTCACATTGCAATCCGGTGTGGAAATGGTGGAAATTCTGCATGAAATGAATATGGACAGCGAAAGCTTACTCACCGCTATGCTATTCCCCTTAGTAGCAAACAAAATTGTCGATTGGGAGCAAATTCAGGAACATTTCGGGCCTAAAATCACCAAACTGCTTAAAGGTGTGGAGGAGATGGATAATATTCGTCAGCTCAACGCCAGCCATTCTGCCAATGCGTCTCAAGTCGATAATGTGCGCCGTATGCTCCTTGCGATGGTGGACGATTTCCGTTGCGTGATCATTAAACTTGCTGAACGTATTACGTTTCTTCGTAATGCGGAAAATCACTTTTGTGAAGAAGAAAAAGTATTGGCAGCCAAAGAATGTTCCAATATTTATGCCCCATTGGCGAACCGTTTAGGGATCGGTCAATTGAAATGGGAGCTTGAAGATTACTGCTTCCGTTATTTGCATCCAGAACAATATCGAAATATTGCCAAATTATTACATGAGCGCCGTTTAGATCGTGAGCAGTATATTGCCGATTTCGTCACAGAGTTAACCGGTTATTTAAAAGAAAATATCGACCAGGTTGAGGTTTACGGCCGTCCGAAACATATTTATAGCATTTGGCGAAAAATGCAAAAGAAACATTTGGAATTCAGTGGCTTATATGATGTCAGAGCGGTTAGGGTGATCGTACATAAATTGCAAGATTGTTATACGGCGCTCGGTATCGTCCACACACATTTCAAACACTTGCCAAAAGAATTTGATGATTATGTCGCCAACCCGAAACCAAATGGCTATCAATCCATTCATACTGTGGTGTTAGGCAAAGGTGGTAAGCCAATCGAAGTGCAAATTCGAACCCAGCAAATGCATGATGATGCGGAGCTTGGTGTAGCGGCTCACTGGAAATACAAAGAGGGTACGACAGGTAGCCTTTCCGCTTACGAAGAAAAAATCACTTGGTTGCGTAAATTACTTGCATGGCAAGATGATATTACGGATTCTGGCGAAGTGATGGCTGAATTACGTAGCCAAGTTTTTGATGATCGCGTATATGTGTTTACACCGAAAGGTGAAGTGGTTGATTTACCTGCGGGATCCACGCCTCTCGATTTTGCTTATGCGATCCACAGTGAGATTGGCCACCGTTGTATCGGGGCGAAAGTTGGGGGACGTATTGTGCCATTCACTTATCACCTGCAAATGGGTGAGCAAGTGGATATCATCACGCAGAAAAATCCTAACCCAAGCCGAGATTGGGTCAATCCGAACTTAGGCTTTACCCATACCTCAAAAGCGCGCGCCAAAATCCAAGCGTGGTTTAAGAAACAAGATCGTGATAAAAACGTTCCAGCGGGTAAAGAGCAGTTAGATAATGAACTTGCTCGTTTGAATATAAGTTTGAAACAGGTTGAGCAGCTTGCTTTGCCGCGTTATAACTTAAAAAACCTTGAAGATTTATACGCGGGTATTGGTAGTGGGGATATCCGTTTAAATCAGTTAATGAATTTCTTGCAAAGCCGATTGATCAAAGTGACGGCTGAAGAAGCAGATCAAGAAATTCTCCGTCATGTGGCGAGTAAAAGTGCAAATACTGCACAGCAAAAGGCGCAACAGAAAGCCGAGCAACAACAGAATAAAGGCTATGTCATTGTTGAAGGGGTCGGTAATTTAATGCACCACATGGCACGTTGTTGTCAGCCAATTCCAGGTGATGCGATTGCAGGTTACATTACGATGGGACGAGGTATCTCAATTCATCGTTGCGATTGTGAACAGTTTATTGAATTACAAGCTGCCCATCCGGAACGTGTAGTAGAAGCCCTTTGGGGAGATAATTATGCGGCTGGTTTTCATATTAATATTCGCATTGTGGCCAGTGATCGTAACGGTTTATTGCGCGATATTACGACCGTGCTTGCAAATGAAAAAGTCAGCGTGTTAGGGGTTTCAAGCCGTGCAGACACCAAAAAACAAGTGGCAACGATGGACATGGAAATTGAACTGAAAAATGTCGAAAGTTTAAGTAAAATACTGGCCAGATTAG
>CAJPKS010000228.1:0-2693 GCA_905371285.1 Haemophilus sp. HMSC068C11
TAGCATTAGGTATCATTGTTGCTCTTAGTGTTGTAGGTGTCGGTGGTGCATGGTTTACTGGCGAAAAGGCACAAACTGAATATTTACGTCAAATTGAATTAGCAAACCAAAAATTCCAAAGTTTAGGTTTGTCAGATTCAGTGAATCTTGTTTATAAAAATAAGCAATTTGATCGCAGTTTCTTTACTTCTCAAGTGGAAGATGAAGTAGTTATTTCTTTACCAAAAGAAGGACAAGTATTTACTATTCCGTTTTCAACTAAACTTTATCATGGTCCATTTCCACTTAATCAGTTGGAAAAATTTAACTTTGTACCAACGATGTTTTCCGCACAAGGTGTGATTGGTAAAAATGAAACCACACAACCTTTATTTGATTTACTTAAATCAGATAAGCCTATTCAATATCAAGCATCTACTAGCTATAGCTTAGCAACAAAAGGTAAAGTTGAATTAGCCGCAGGGGAAGTGACAGATCCAAATTCTCCACAAAATAAAATAGCGTGGTCAAATGTCAACATCGGTTTTGATGTAGATAAAGATCGTGCAGGTAAATATGACATGACCTTAGATGAAGTGACTGCTGATTTAGGACCTAATAGTGCAGATGGGGAAGATAGCCAGGATGCTACTGCGGTTAAATCAGTAAAAACAAAGATGAAGGGCATGAAATTAGACGCTTCATTCAATCCTACAAATTGGGCTTATATTTATACGGGGAAAGGTTCTTATACTACTGAAAGCTTCGAAATGACGAGCACTGATTATGCTGGAAAAACGACCTCTCTTATTGAAAAAGGCTTAAAAGCAACATCTGATATTTCACTTAATGGTGATTTTGTAAACTTAAAAAGTGAAAGTACAGTAGATTCATTCGTGTTAGATGGAAAAGAGTTAGGAAAATTAACTAACAATAGCGAGTTAAATCATATTGAAGCAAACGCAGCAAATGCTTTGGTTGAAGCACTTTTCACTGTCTTTAAGTCAGTCAGAGATGATAAAAATGTGAATGATGAAGTTGTATCTGAAATTTTAAGTTCATGGGTTGAAAATCATGGTATGGCTATTTTTAATAATCAGCCTCAAATTAAACTGAACCCAGTGTCAATTTCAGATAATCAAGGTAAAGTGTCATTGGATTTAAACGTGGCGTTAGCGAAAGATCCAAAATTTGATTTAATGGCAGGTAGTTTATATAAACAATTTACTGATTTCTCAGTAAATATTCATGTAGATAAAGCAACTGCAGAAAAAATCATGACACAATTTGCCCCAGAAGAAGATAAAGCGCTGGTTAAAGAGAAAATTGAAGAGCAAGCTAAACAAGCGGCAGCACAAAATATTGTGGTGAATAATGATAAAAATGTGACACTTAACTTAGTGCTTGAAAAGGGCGAACTGAAACTTAATGGTCAAGTGATTCCAGAAGAACAGGTTCAAGGCGTATTATTTATGTTAATAATGGGCGCAGCAATGCAGGCTAAGTAATAACGGCTAAACAATCAAAAGGAGATAAAGTAATTTATCTCCTTTTTTATTAGGTTGAGCTTATTTAACTTTTAATCCAATCGAGCTTTTAAATACCCGTCATAATCGGGGATATCAATATTGATTTCTTGCTCAAATAAGCTTGATGTTAAAAGAAAATCGGCCGTGCTTTGATTAATCGCCACTGGAATATTCCAAACAGTTGCAATACGTATTAAGGCTTTTACATCGGGATCATGTGGTGCTGCGTTCATCGGATCCCAAAAGAAAATCATCATATCAATTTTTTTCTCAGCAATTAGTCCACCGAGTTGTTGATCGCCTCCCATCGGGCCACTTAATAATGAGGCTATTTCAAGTCCCGTTTCTCTAGACAATAGATGGCCTGTTGTACCTGTTGCATAAAGTTGATGGGGAGCGAGAGCTTCTTTATGTTTCTTTACCCAATTGAGCAGGTTTTGTTTGCAGCTATCATGTGCAACGAGCGCTATTCGTTTATGAGAAAAGATTGAGCGAGTTGTCGTGTTCATATTTTGTCCTCTAAAAAACTCAAAAGCATACGAACACTTTAGATCAAAGCGGGTAGGGAATGCAATATGTAAAGTATGCTTTAACTTAAAGCCAAAAATCCTTTAAAAATGACCGCACTTTTAGTGAAGAGTATTGCAATAACAGGAAGAAATGCATGAGAACAGTGAAAATCTACTATCTTTCTTGCAAAAAATCTTCTAAAATTTACAGGATTTTGTTAAATGTTTGTAACATTGATTAACAAGCTTGATTTTCGTGTTTGGTCATGACCAAACTTCATTTTCACTCAGTAAAATAAGGAAAGACTATGTCAGATACCTTAGTAAACGATATTGACCCAATTGAAACACAGGATTGGTTGTCAGCTGTTGATTCATTAATTCGTGCAGAAGGCGTAGAGCGAGCGCATTACATTATCAATCAAGTGATTGATCAGGCACGTAATGGTGGTGTGAACATTGCAAAAGGTGGCGTAACAACCCCTTATGTTAATACCATCCCACTTTCTGAACAGCCAGCATACCCAGGTGATAAAGTTATTGAGCGTCGTATTCGTAGTGCTGTACGTTGGAATGCGATCATGGCGGTATTACGTGGTCAGAAAAAAGATCTTGAATTAGGTGGTCACATTTCAACTTATCAATCTGCAGCAAGCATGTATGAAGTTTGTTTTAA
>CAJPKS010000229.1:0-2690 GCA_905371285.1 Haemophilus sp. HMSC068C11
GTGCGTTTTTGGCTCACTTCAAGCTCACTGTAACCGTTAGCACGTTTGAATTGGTGGTGGAGATCAATAAGCAACTCATTCACTTTTTCATCTTCAAAACGGAATTTTTCAGAGAGCACTAATACACCATTTGGGTTTAAACCTTGGTAGATTTTGGTGAGCAAGGCTACACGATCTTCTGGTGGTAAAAATTGCAATGTGAAGTTGAGCACCACCATTGACGCATTCTTAATTTCAATTTGACGAATATCATCGCAAAGAATTTCTACGGGCACATCACTATGATAAGCCGCAACGTGTTGACGGCAGCGTTCCACCATTGGCAAAGAATTATCGACACCGATAATTTTCACATTCGGTTGTTTAATATTACGTCGCATAGAAAGAGCTGCCGCACCGCGTGAACAGCCTAAATCATAGACTTGGCTGTCAGCCGTCACAAAACGTTCAGCCAACATACCAATCGCCGTGATAATGTTGGAGTAGCCAGGAATCGAGCGTTGAATCATATCGGGGAAAACTTCCGCCACGCTTTCATCAAAAGTAAAATCGCCCAGTTTTTCAATCGGGGCGGCAAAAATCGTATCTTTCATCATGATTGAGTTCTATTGTTGTCTTGAGAGGGCATTTATTTAGATAAAATGCAAAAAACTGCGGTCATTTTAGTGAAAGTTTTTAAAGGATCAAATAAATTTCGCTTTTCAATTTAAAAGGCATGTCTTTTTCCGTATAATCAACGCGTTAATTATCCATTTTTAGAAAAATGAAAGGAATATAGAAATGATGCGTACACATTATTGCGGTGCATTAAACCGCAACCATATTGGACAAGAAGTAACATTAAGCGGTTGGGTTCATCGTCGTCGCGATTTAGGCGGTTTAATTTTTATTGATATGCGTGATCGCGATGGTGTCGTACAAGTTTGTTTTGACCCGAAATATCAAGAAGCGTTAACTGCAGCTTCAGGCTTACGTAATGAATTTTGTATTCAAATTAAAGGTGAAGTGATCGCGCGTCCTGACAATCAAATTAATAAAAATATGGCGACAGGCGAAGTGGAAGTGTTAGCGAAAGAATTACGCATCTACAACGCTTCTGACGTTTTACCATTAGACTTCAACCAAAATAACACCGAAGAACAACGTTTAAAATATCGTTATTTAGATTTACGTCGTCCAGAAATGGCACAACGTTTGAAAACCCGTGCAAAAATCACCAGCTTTGTGCGTCGTTTTATGGATGACAATGGGTTCCTTGATATTGAAACCCCAATGCTTACCAAAGCAACGCCAGAAGGTGCGCGTGACTATTTAGTGCCAAGCCGTGTGCATAAAGGCAAATTCTATGCGTTGCCGCAATCACCACAGCTTTTCAAACAGCTTCTAATGATGTCTGGTTTTGATCGTTATTATCAAATCGTGAAATGTTTCCGTGATGAAGATTTACGTGCAGATCGTCAGCCTGAATTTACTCAAATCGATGTGGAAACTTCTTTCTTAACTGCGCCAGAAGTACGTGAGATCATGGAACGCATGGTACACGGTTTATGGCAGAACATCATTGGTGTGGATTTAGGTAAATTCCCACAAATGACCTGGCAAGAAGCGATGACTCGTTTTGGTTCAGATAAACCAGATTTGCGTAATCCGCTTGAACTAGTCGATGTGGCTGATATCGTTAAAGATGTTGAATTTAAAGTATTTAATGAGCCAGCAAACAATCCAAACGGCCGTGTGGCAGTGATTCGTGTACCAAATGGTACTGAAATCACGCGTAAACAAATTGATGAATATACGCAATTTGTTGGCATTTACGGTGCAAAAGGTTTGGCTTGGGCAAAAGTAAATGACATTCATGCTGGCCTTGAAGGCGTACAAAGCCCGATTGCGAAATTCTTAAATGAAGAGGTATGGAAAGCGTTAGCTGAACGTGTGAAAGCTCAAACTGGCGATATCTTATTCTTCGGTGCTGACAAATGGCAAACTACCACTGATGCAATGGGGGCGTTACGTTTGAAATTAGGTCGTGATCTTGGCTTAACTCGCTTAGACGAATGGCAACCGCTTTGGGTGATTGATTTCCCAATGTTTGAACGTGATGAAGAGGGTAATCTCGCAGCAATGCACCACCCATTCACTTCACCAAAAGATTTTACGCCAGAGCAATTAGAAGCAGATCCAACGGATGCCGTTGCGAATGCTTACGATATGGTTATTAATGGCTATGAAGTAGGTGGTGGTTCCGTGCGTATTTTCGATCCGAAAATGCAACAAACCGTATTCCGCATTCTTGGTATCAATGAACAAGAACAACGTGAAAAATTCGGTTTCTTATTGGATGCATTAAAATTCGGTACTCCTCCACATGCCGGTTTAGCATTCGGTTTAGACCCGTTTAACCATGCTTTTAACTGGCACTGAAAATATCCGTGATGTGATTGCATTCCCGAAAACAACGGCAGCAGCTTGTTTAATGACTGAAGCGCCAAGTTTTGCGAATCCGCAGGCGTTGGGTGAATTAAGCATTCAGGTTGTAAAAGCTGAGTAAATTTGAAATTTTAATAATAGAGAGCGGTCAATTTTGACCGCATTTTGATCTGCACCTCAAATTAGGTGTCCAGGTTTTGGGGTGCAGATCACTTTCTTTTTGTTGAAAAAATTTTATTCACTTAAAGACATCAGTTTTTTGG
>CAJPKS010000230.1:0-2677 GCA_905371285.1 Haemophilus sp. HMSC068C11
CCAGTTTCGTAAAGCCACTATGCCATAATCCCGCGGTGAGCCAAATCATCATCATGCTGCCGAGAATCCCGCCAAGTGTCACCATGTGTAACGGATCGGCAGTAGGCTCATCAATTAATTTATTGATGCCCATCCACAAATAACCAATTGCGGCGAACAGTTGAAGGAAATAATAAGTACGTACGTAATGTTTACGTAGCAGTTCTTGATGATGTAATTCGCGTAATTTGGCAAGCAAAATAAAACCAACGGCAAAGGCAGTAAAAGTGGCTGTTTGCGTAGGCAACCAAAGCTCTGCAGCGGTATGAAGTAATAAAAATGTAATTGCGATATTTTTATACACGACATTTGGAATAAATACGGGATCTTTCAATGTGCTTTCTTTCAGTGCCTCTGCGCCTAATAGAATGCTGACTCGAATTGATACAAACATCACCGCCGCCATATTCAAATGCACCTGTGCCCGCAATAATTTCAGGCTATCAGTCATAGCGTAAGCAGTCTGACAAACCGTAAATGCGGCAAGTAATATCAGTAAAGTAAAATTGTCGGTATTGCGATCCAACCAAAACAGCCAAGCACAAAAGAGTAACAACGCGAGCCAATAAGCAGCCACTAAAAATGAGGCAGTTTGTGGTGAAAATGGTAATAAGACCAATCCAGAAAGCAAGAGCACTGCTAAAATTGTCGCAATAGGTTTTAAATTACCTTTGTAATTTGTCCACTCAAGCATGGAAGCCGTCAGAAAACCGCCGTATGCCGCGGGCAGCATAAATTCTAAGAAAATTTTGCGATGTAGGATGAGATCATCGGGGCTGATGAAAAAGCTCAACGCCCCCACAATCGCAAGAATGGCTGCACCAACAAAAAAGGGTCGCATCGGATGGGTAAAGAAATTATTCATAATAATGGATTCCTTGAAATTCGCGTGCGACTACGGTTTCTTCAAAGGCTGAATTGCGTTCAGATAATGGCGTTGGCAAAGTAATCACATTTTGTATATCCATCCCTTTTGGAGAAAGCTGCATGATTTCTCGGCTTAATCGAGCCGCTTCAAAACGATCATGCGTCACTAAAATACAGGCCATGCCTTGTTGCTCAATTTTTTCCACTAACATAGTGGCTAAAATATTACGTAAATCGCGATCCAAACCGACAAAAGGTTCATCCAATAAGGCTAAATCACAGCCGCATAGTAATAGACGCAAAAACGCCACGCGTTTTGCCATACCGCCCGATAATTCGGTCGGGTATTTATTCAAATCACCCGAAGAAAGCCCGATCTTTTCTGCCAGCGCAATGATTTCATTTTCATTAGGATTATCCATAAAAATGGCGATATTCTGCATGGCAGTGAGATTTTCTAATAGACGATTTTCTTGAAACAGAAAGCCCGTTTTACGAAATGTATTCTTGATTTCGCCCGATTTTGGCGTTTCCAAACCTGAAATTAAACGCAGTACCGTAGTTTTACCACAGCCACTAGGGCCGAATAAGGTTTTCACTTCGCCTGGTTGTAAATCCATACTGAAATCGCGCACGATGGGATCGCGGAGAATTTCAAAACGCACATTTTTTAAACTCAGCATTATCTTCTCCACGGCATAAACAGAATTTCCAATGGCTTGGTAATCAAATATTCAAAGAGTGAAACAAACACAATCACCAACAACACATAAGCCATGACCGTTGACGTATCTAACATGGCTCTGGCATCGGCAATCTGTGCACCTACACCCTCATTGGCCCCCAAAAGCTCAGCCATAATGACGACTTTTACGCCCATGGCAACCGCCACGCCAATGCTGGAAATCACATAGCCTGTGAGATGGGGAACATACAAATAGCGGATTTTTTTCCACAATCCGAGTTTGTACGCATCAAACAATTCTTCATGTTGTTTGTTGACACTTGCCATACCCATAGCGGCACTGGAAAAGGTCAGCGGGGCGACTAATACGATAATGGTAAATAGCACGCTAGGATTGCCAAAGCCAAACCAAAATAATGCCATCACGACCCAAATAATTGGCGGCATGGCTAACAAAATCGTAATGACGGGTTTAAGCAATGCCATAGCCGTTTTAAAGCTGCCCGCAATCAACCCAGCGACTAAGCCTGCGACTAATGCAATGGTAATGCCCACCACAGACCGCCATAACGAAATACCGATTTCGTTTTGTTGGAAATGATCGAGCAAATCAAGGGCTTTTTGAAAAACATCCGCGGGAGCAGGCAGCATAAATTCACCAAATATCGCACTGCCCCAAGCCCACAAGGCAACCACCATCATCGCCACACTCAAGCCGGTAAAGCCGCTCCAGAGATAGTCGATGATGTAAAACAGGACAGGTTGTGGTTTACGGATTTTGTCAGTTTTAATCATGTTATGTGATTCAGTTTCAAATTAAGCCAAGAAGAATTTATCATCTGGTAATTTACCACCTAAGAGTTTTGGATTGAACTCCATCAAGGTTTCATAGAATTGCATGATTTCATTTTTCAGTTCACTGGCTTTGGTCACCGTTAAGCGCGCACCGTCTAAGCCCATTTCAATAGCGGCTTCTGGAGCAGGAAGATAATTGGCGCCAATTTCAGCCGCACTTTTACGGTTAGCCATAACCCAGTTTAACGCATCACTTAAATCTTGGTGAAGCAGATCAAACTCTGCCTTGTG
>CAJPKS010000231.1:0-2676 GCA_905371285.1 Haemophilus sp. HMSC068C11
ATTTTAGGCGCAGATGAGCAAGATCCCAATGCAAAAACCTTACAACAATTACTTCGCCCCTTTGTTTATCGCCGTTATATTGATTTTAGTGTGATTCAAGCTTTACGTGAAATGAAAGGTAAAATTGAGCGTGAAGTGCGTCGTCGTGGCTTAAAAGACAATATTAAACTAGGCGCAGGCGGGATTCGAGAAATCGAATTTATTGTACAAGTTTTTCAACTGATTCGTGGTGGACGAGAGATTAAGCTCCAACAACATGAATTGCTTAAACTTCTCCCTGAAATACGAGATCTTGGTTTAATTACGCCTCAGCAATATCATGAATTAAGAGAAGCTTATATCTTTCTACGACGTACTGAAAACGTGCTTCAAGCCATTGATGACCAACAAACGCAACTACTTCCAACAGATGAAGAAAATCGCCTTAGATTAATGGTCGCTTGTCGAGAATACACTTATTTAGATGAGAACAATCAGGCTACGATAAAATCTTATCCAATTGAAAACTGGGATGATTTCTATCAAACACTACAATCACACCAACAAAAAGTGCGGTCAGTTTTTGATGCGTTAATTGGTGAAGAAAAAGATGAACGTAGCGATGACAATAATCGGTGGATTGATTTTTTAGAAAGTGATCTTGATGATATTGAACAAATGTTGGTCGATAACCACATTGATGAGGACGCGATTTCCGATATCTTAGATAAACTTATTCAATTCAAAGAGGGGCTTGCGCGCCGGGTTATTGGCGCTCGAGGTCGAGAAGTTTTAGCTCACTTATTGCCAAATATATTCACCCAAATATTTGAGCAAAAAGATTACCACACTTTATTACCACTCATTCTCAATATTGTCGATAAAATTGCGAGTAGGACGACTTATTTGGAATTGCTCTTAGAAAATCCTCAAGCCATTGAGCAGCTAATTGAACTATGTGCGCAATCCCAGATGATCGCCGAACAAGTGGCTCGCCACCCTATTCTACTCGATGAATTATTAAATACTGAAGCGCTACGTAATCCATTGTCATTCACACAGTATCCTGACGAATTAAAGCAATATATGCTGCGATTACCGCAAGACGATGAAGAGCAATTTATTGACGGTTTACGCCAATTTAAACAGTCTATTTTATTACGTGTTGCAGCCGCCGATATTCTCGGCGTATTGCCTGTTATGAAAGTGAGCGATCATCTCACTTATCTAGCTGAAGCAATTATTGATGTGGTTGTCAATTTTGCTTGGCAACAAGTCAGTCAACGCTTTGGAGTCCCCGAACATCTTGTAGATAAAACTGAAAAAGGCTTTTTAGTCATTGGCTACGGTAAATTAGGCGGAATTGAACTCGGTTATAAATCTGATTTAGATTTAGTCTTTTTATACCAAGCTGTTGAAGGAGTGACTGTTGATGGGAAGAAATCCATTGATAGCAATCAATTCTATTTAAGACTGGCTCAAAAAATTGTCAGCATTTTTAGTATGAACACCAGTGCAGGCGTACTTTACGATATTGATATGCGATTACGTCCTTCAGGCGATGCGGGCTTATTAGGCTGTTCACTTCAAGCATTTGAAAACTATCAACTCAATGAAGCATGGACTTGGGAAAAGCAAGCGCTTGTCCGTAGCCGTGCTATTTTTGGTGAAACTGAATTAAAAGCAGAATTTGAAAAAATTCGCTGTAATGTACTTTCCGCTCAAAGAGATATTAATCAGCTAAAAATCGAAGTAAGAGACATGCGTGAAAAAATGTACGAACATTTATCTCATACAAAAGACGGCTTTTTTAATATCAAAACCGATCGTGGCGGCATTACTGATATTGAATTTATCGCCCAGTATCTGATGCTCGCGAACGCTCCAACCAATCCAATATTAACCAAATGGTCTGATAACGTTCGTATCTTTGATTCAATGGCAGAATATCACATTATTTCTCTAACAGAATGTGAAAAGCTCAAATCTTGCTACGTGACACTGCGTAATAAAATCCATCACCTAAACTTATTAGGAAAGCCTGTCATTGTTGATGATTCGGAATTTATAGAAGAAAGAGAATTTGTTTGTTATTTCTGGAATAAGCTATTTTCTTAAAAGATTAAAGGAGTCTATCCCCAGATATTTGGGATAAACTCCTTTTTATATATTCTCTACGTAAAAACAGCCTAACTTTCTACCGCACTTTTAGTTTATTAAAATCCAATCTAAAAACAAAAACCCCAAGCCATTCAGCTCGGGGTTCTACATTCAGTACCTGGCGGTGTCCTACTCTCACATGGGGAAGCCCCACACTACCATCGGCGCATCGGCGTTTCACTTCTGAGTTCGGTATGGGGTCAGGTGGGACCACCGCTCTATCGCCGCCAGGATTATTCCTTTAATAACTTTTCTCTACTCTGCTCCGCTATCTCTAGCGTATCACAACCAAACAAGCTGATTCACCTTCAATACTTTCTCTTTCTTCTCTGAGTTTCGTCTCGTTTATCCAACACTCAAAACCCTTGAGCGTTGTATAGTTAAGCCTCTCGGGCAATTAGTACATGTTAGCTCAACGGCTCGCACCGCTTACACACCATGCCTATCTACGTCTTAGTCTTAAACAACCCTTACAGATTTATAATCTGGGAGAACTCATCTCTTGGCAAGTTTCGTGCTTAGATGCTTTCAGCACTT
>CAJPKS010000232.1:0-2646 GCA_905371285.1 Haemophilus sp. HMSC068C11
ACTCAATGAGTAGCCCTTAAAAGGATTAGAATTGATTATTTTTTCTTCGCTTTTGCATTTGGAAGATCGGTAATTGAACCTTCAAATACTTCAGCTGCAAGACCCACAGACTCATGAAGTGTTGGGTGAGCATGAATCGTTAATGCGATATCTTCCGCATCACAACCCATTTCAATCGCAAGACCGATTTCACCTAACAATTCACCACCGTTAGCCCCCACGATAGCCCCACCAAGTATACGATGAGTATCTTTATCGAAGATTAATTTGGTCATACCTTCTGCACATTCAGATGCAATCGCACGACCAGAAGCAGCCCAAGGGAATTTAGCGACTTCGTAGTTTAAACCTTCTTGTTTACATTCTTTCTCAGTTTTACCTACCCAAGCTACTTCTGGTTCAGTATAAGCAATAGAAGGAATGACTTTTGGATCGAAGTAATGTTTTTGTCCTGCAATCACTTCTGCCGCTACGTGACCTTCGTGGACACCTTTGTGAGCTAACATTGGTTGACCAACGATATCACCGATTGCAAAGATATGAGGCACATTGGTACGCATTTGTTTATCAACATGAATGAAACCACGTTCATCCACTTCAACACCTGCTTTACCTGCATCGATCAATTTACCGTTTGGTGTACGACCGATTGCCACTAATACTGCATCATAACGTTTAGTATCATTACATGCTTTACCTTCCATTGAAACATAGATACCATCATCTTTTGCTTCAACTGCAGTCACTTTAGTTTCAAGCATTAACTTGAATTTTTTCTCAACTTGTTTGGTGTAAATACCCACTACATCTTTATCTGCCGCTGGAATCACTTGGTCAAACATTTCAACCACTTCAACTTCAGAACCTAATGCATCATACACGGTACCCATCTCTAAACCGATGATACCACCGCCCATGATTAATAGTTTTTTCGGTACTTCTTTTAATTTAAGTGCATCCGTTGAATCCCAAACGCGTGGATCTTCATGTGGAATGAATGGTAATTGAATTGGACGAGAACCCGCTGCGATAATCGCATTATCAAATTTAATTGTGGTTGGTTTACCATCACGATCACGTGCTACTAATGTATGTGGATCAGTAAACGCCGCTAAACCTTCAACAACGGTGACTTTACGTTGTTTCGCCATGCCAGCAAGACCGCCGGTTAATTTTGCCACAACCGCTTCTTTACCTGCGCGCACTTCATCTAAATCAATGCGAGGCTCAGCGAAATACACACCATTTTTGCTTGCGTGTTTTGCTTCTTCAATTACTTTAGCAACGTGAAGTAATGCTTTAGAAGGGATACAACCTACGTTTAAACATACCCCACCTAATGTTGAATAACGTTCAACAAGTACTGTTTCTAAACCTAAGTCCGCACAACGGAATGCCGCTGAATAACCTGCAGGACCAGCACCAAGTACCACAACTTGGGTTTTAATTTCTTTACTCATTTTTACCTCGTAAAAACGTTCAAATTTTTGACCGCACTTGCGATCCTTTCTGTAAGATGTGAGCCTAATCACTCACATCTTACCATGTTAATTACATCACTAAGCGACGTAAGTCAGCTAATACGCCATTGATATAGCTTAAGAAACGAGCACCATCAGCACCATCGATCACGCGGTGGTCGAAAGATAATGATAATGGAAGCATTAAGCGTGGCTCAAATTCTTTACCATTCCAAACTGGTTGCATTTCTGATTTAGACACACCTAAGATAGCCACTTCAGGTGCATTTACAATTGGTGTAAAGTGAGTTGTACCAATACCGCCTAAGCTTGAAATGGTGAAACAACCACCTTGCATATCAGAACCTGAAAGTTTACCGTCACGTGCTTTTTTGGAGATTTCCATTAATTCACGAGAGAGTTCGATAATACCTTTTTTGTTCACGTTTTTAAATACAGGTACAACAAGACCGTTTGGTGTATCTACTGCTACGCCAATGTTGATGTATTTTTTAAGTGTTAATTTTTGACCGTCTTCAGAAATAGAGCTATTGAAACGTGGGAACGCTTCTAATGCTTTCGCTACTGCTTTCATGATGAACACAACTGGTGTAATTTTTACATCCAATTTTTGTTTTTCAACAATCTTGTTCTGTTCTTTACGGAATGCTTCTAAATCTGTGATATCTGTGCGATCGAAGTGAGTAACATGTGGAATCATTACCCAGTTACGATGTAGGTTTGCACCAGAGATTTTGTTGATACGGCTTAATTCAACTTCTTCTACTTCACCAAATTTGCTGAAGTCAACTTTCGGCCATGGTAATAAACCTAAGCCCGCACCGTTTGCCACACCATTACCCGCTGCTGCAGAAGATACAGCGCCTGTTTCAAACGCTTTAACAGCGGTTTTCACGTAAGCTTGGATATCTTCTTTTACTACTCGACCTTTACGACCCGTACCTTTTACGCGATCAAGGTTAATACCGTATTCACGCGCTAAACGACGAATCACTGGAGTTGCATGTGCATAGCCTGCGCTTGCGACAACTTGTTCTTGGCTTAAGCCAGATACATTACCTGATTGTGCTACCGGCGCTGCTGCAGGTGCTGCTTGAGGAGCAGGAGCTGCTGCCGCTGGAGCCGCAGCTGGAGCAGGTGCTGCACCCGCCACTTCAAATTTCAT
>CAJPKS010000233.1:0-2641 GCA_905371285.1 Haemophilus sp. HMSC068C11
GTTGCTGAAATTACTATTGCTGGTCAATTGCAGGATATGTTAAAAAATATTGTGGCAGTAGCAGATGATATTGAACATCGATCCAATATTCAAACAGGTTCAATCTTGTTAGATAAGATGAAAATTTCAGGAAATTAATAATTTTTTAAAAATGATAATAATTCTTATTGACATGTAATTTCTTTCTGCTACTATACGCACATCTGTTTAGCAGCGATTGCAGATTGCTCCAACAGGTAGAGTAGAAAGTAAATTCGTTAGGGTTAAAAAGGCTGAAGGTTTAAACTTCAGCCTTTTTTATTGTAGAATACGCAAACGATTAAATTAAAAAGGAAAGACCATGAAAAAACACCACGTCGATATTTTAATTTCAGAAGTGGATGTCCGTAGTCGCATAGCTGAACTTGGCGCGGAAATTACGCATTTTTATCAACAAAAAGCCATTGATAAACTGATTGTTGTTGGGCTTTTACGTGGTTCATTTATGTTCATGGCCGATCTCGTGCGTGAATTAAAATTACCGGTAGAAGTGGAGTTTATGACAACTTCAAGCTATGGTTGCGGAATGACAAGTAATCACGATGTGAAAATTTCGAAAGATCTTGAGGGCGATATTCGCAATGAACACGTGCTAATTGTTGAGGATATTATTGATACGGGTTATACCCTTGAAAAAGTGCGCGGCATTTTAAATTTACGCGATCCTGCAAGCTTGGCGATTTGTACCTTATTAGATAAACCTTCTCGTCGAGAAGTGGAAGTACCGGTTGAATGGATTGGTTTTTCTATTCCGGATGAATTTGTTGTCGGCTATGGTATTGATTATGCTCAACGTTATCGTAATCTAGGCTATATTGGCAAAGTGGTTATAGACGAATAATTTATTTTTCAATAAAAAGAGCGGTCAAAATTCACAGTGATTTTTGACCGCTCTTTGTTTGTTAAGATTAGCGTTTCGCTTTTTTGATAAACTTCATCAAGCGTTTACGTTTACGTAATTGGTTTGGTGTGAGTTTATTTTTTCTACCCGCGAATGGGTTTGAACCTTCTTGGAATAGCAAGCGAATTGGCGAACCAATAATTTTCAAACTCTTACGATAATAATTAGATAAATAACGTTTGTATGAATCCGGTAATTTATCCATTTGGTTACCATGCACCACGATAATTGGTGGGTTATAACCACCTGGGTGAGCATATTTTAATTTAATGCGACGACCGCCAATCATTGGTGGTTGATGCTCATCCGTCGCCATTTGTAAAATACGGGTGAGAAGGGACGTCGTCATTTTTTGCGTCGCA
Organism: Haemophilus sp. HMSC068C11; assembly: GCA_905371285.1. Taxonomy (GTDB): domain Bacteria; phylum Pseudomonadota; class Gammaproteobacteria; order Enterobacterales; family Pasteurellaceae; genus Haemophilus_D. The sequence goes on from CAJPKS010000233.1 coordinate 1,303, forward strand.
CAAGCATAAGCTTCTTTAATCGAATCAAAAAGATTACCCACGCCACTGCCATGTAAAGCAGAAATAAAATGCACACGGGCGAAGTCGATGAAATCAAGACGGCGATCTAATTCGGATTTGACGCGATCTTTCACATCTTGATCTAAGCCATCCCATTTATTCACGACGATCACAAGCGAGCGACCTGCATTTAAGATAAAGCCAAGTAGAGAGAGATCTTGGTCTGAAATGTTTTCACGCGCATCAATTGTGAGTAACACCACGTTTGCATCTTGAATCGCTTGTAATGTTTTGATGACAGAGAATTTCTCAACGGCTAAATGCACTTTACCACGTTTACGCACACCCGCTGTATCAATTAAGGTGTATTGTTGCCCATCGCGTTCCATTGGAATGTAGATACTGTCGCGTGTTGTGCCTGGCATATCGTAAACCACCACGCGATCTTCACCTAAAATACGATTGGTTAATGTCGATTTACCAACGTTTGGACGGCCTACAATCGCAATTTTGATATTTTTATCTTGTTCTTCTTCAAGCTCTTCGTCTAACGCTTCATCAATTAATGACGTATCTTCCTCTGAATCGAAGTCAAATTCGTGATCCCATTCATCTTTTTCTTCTTCATCAGAAGTGCGGTCATTTTCTGCTTCGTTTTCTTGTAATTTTTCCGCTAAAGGAGCAAGTACTTGCTCCATTAATTGAGTCACGCCACGGCCTTGTGATGCGGCGATTTGTTCAATTTCACCTAAGCCTAATTGATAGAATTCCGCACAGTGCGAGTCTGCATCAATACCGTCAGTTTTATTTGCTACAACCACGGTTGTTTTATTAGTACGTTGGCGTAAGTAATTGGCAATGCCAATGTCTGCAGCCGTTAAACCTGCGCGCGCATCCACTAAGAAAAGCACTACATCGGCTTCTTCAATCGCTAATAAGGATTGTTCTGCCATTTTTTCTTCAACACCTTCTTCAGTGCCATCAATACCGCCGGTATCGATCACAATGAAATCATAGCCAGAAATATTGGCATGACCGTATTTACGATCTCGGGTTAAACCAGGAAAGTCAGCGACAAGCGCATCACGAGTACGGGTTAAACGGTTGAATAGGGTGGATTTACCTACGTTTGGGCGACCCACTAAGGCAACGACAGGAGTTGTCATAAAAATATCTCTGTAAAGTGTAAATTTGGTTAATTATAGCGAATGTTGGCTGGCAGGTAAAATTCGGGCATAAAAAAAGCACCTTCTGGTGCTTCATTATCTCGGCTTAATTGGCGGAATGGACGGGACTCGAACCCGCGACCCCCTGCGTGACAGGCAGGTATTCTAACCAG
>CAJPKS010000234.1:0-2639 GCA_905371285.1 Haemophilus sp. HMSC068C11
CTATACAATTAAGGCAAATTTTTTTGAAGAGACCCCTATTTTGAGTAAACGACTTTTAAAATCCGGCATTATCGTGAGTGGGATGACATTAGTGTCCCGTGTGTTAGGTCTGGTCCGCGATGTGGTAATAGCACATTTAATCGGTGCAGGCGCGGCGGCAGACGTATTTTTATTCGCTAACCGTATCCCAAACTTTTTACGTCGTTTATTTGCGGAAGGGGCATTTTCTCAGGCTTTCGTCCCTGTGTTAGCCGAATATCAAAAATCGGGCGATCTTTCTAAAACCCGTGAATTTATCGGGAAAGTGTCGGGTACACTGGGCGGATTAGTTAGTGTCGTCACCTTGCTTGCCATGGTGGGATCACCTGTTGTGGCGGCGATCTTTGGGATGGGCTGGTTTACCGATTGGCTAAATGACGGACCCGATGCACACAAATTTGAACAAGCCTCTTTACTCTTAAAAATTACTTTTCCTTATTTATGGTTCGTCACCTTTGTGGCACTTTCAGGCGCGATTTTAAATACGATAGGCAAATTTGGCGTGATGTCGTTTTCGCCTGTTTTGTTAAATATCGCCATGATTGCGACCGCACTTTTCCTTGCACCAAGATTGGACAATCCTGATCTTGCTCTCGCTATCGGGATCTTCTTGGGTGGTTTATTACAATTTTTATTTCAAATCCCTTTCTTGAAGAAAGCGGGCTTGCTCGTAAAACCAAAATGGGCATGGCATGATGAAGGGGTAGCCAAAATCCGTCGATTGATGATTCCTGCCTTGTTCGGGGTTTCCGTAAGTCAAATCAACTTGCTGCTTGACACGGTCATTGCCAGTTTCTTAATGACGGGATCCATTAGTTGGCTTTATTATTCTGATCGTCTATTGGAGTTTCCACTTGGGCTATTTGGTATTGCGATTTCCACTGTGATTTTACCGACGCTTGCTCGTCATCACGTGAATCGAGAAGATAATTCTTCCCAAAGTGAGGTTGACTTTCGCAACACAATGGACTGGGGCGTACGAATGATTTTATTACTCGGCGTGCCGGCTGCGATTGGTATTGCCGTGTTAGCCCAACCAATGTTACTTGTATTGTTTATGCGTGGCAGTTTTACCTTAACAGATGTGCATGCAGCCTCTTATTCTTTATGGGCATTCAATGCCGGTTTGCTTAGCTTTATGCTGATTAAGATCTTGGCTAATGGCTATTACGCACGGCAAGACACTAAAACGCCCGTGAAAATAGGGATCATCGCCATGGTGAGCAATATGGGCTTTAACGTATTGGCGATTCCATTTAGTTATGTGGGGTTAGCGATTGCTTCTGCCATGTCAGCAACCTTAAATGCTTATTTGCTTTATCGTGGTTTAGCTAAAGCGGATGTATACCATTTTTCACGTAAAAGTGCGGTCTTTTTTCTGAAAGTTTTAGGTGCAGCCTTAGCCATGGGCGGTTTGGTTTGGTATAACTGCCCGTCGATTCAAGAATGGGCAGCCATGACATTTTTAATGCGTATCTATTGGTTGGTTTGGTTAATTGGACTGGCTGCGGTGGTTTATTTAGGCGTATTGGCGCTCTTGGGTGTTCGTAAACACCATTTACTGACAAAACATTAAGTTACCGCTATAATGCACCGATTATTTTTCGTTTTTTGGAATAAGATGTAATGCAATTAATTCGTGGGCTTCATAATTCACAGCCATATTTGTCAGGGTGCGCATTAACCATTGGCAATTTTGATGGGGTGCATTTGGGGCATCAGGCGATTTTGCGTCATCTTCGTCAGAAAGCGAATGCGCTGAATTTACCCATGGCGGTGATGCTTTTCGAGCCGCAACCGCGCGAATATTTTATGGGCGACAAAGCCCCTGCGCGCTTAATGCGATTAAGAGATAAATTGCATTATTTGGCTCAGGCGGGTGTGGATGTGGTGATCGTCGCGAAATTTGACCGCACTTTTGCTGATCTTCCAGCAGAACAATTTATTGAAGATTGGCTTGTACGCAAATTAAATGTGAAGTTTCTCAGCATTGGCGATGATTTCAAATTTGGTGCGAAACGTTTAGGCAATTTTGCGATGTTGCAACAAGCCGGAAAGCAGTTTGGTTTCGAAGTGGAAGACAGTCGCACCTTCTGTTTAGATGAGTTACGTATCAGTAGCACCGCTATTCGTGAAGCGTTGGCTAAAGATGATTTACAGCATGCGGAAAATTTGCTCGGTAAGCCTTATCGTATTTTTGGTCGTGTGATACACGGCAATAAATTAGGGCGAACCATTGGTTTTCCTACCGCGAATGTTCGTTTACATCGTCAAGTGAACCCAGTAAAAGGGGTTTATGCGGTGAAAGTGCGGTTAAAATCGGGCGAGATTTTTAATGGCGTTGCAAACATGGGAAAACGCCCAACCATTAACGGTACGATACAATTATTAGAAGTCCATTTATTTGATTTTTCTCAGAATATTTATGGGCAAATGGTCGAAGTGGAATTCTGCCAGAAGATTCGCGATGAGATAAAGTTTCCTTCTTTTGAAGCGTTGAAAGCTCAAATTGAACAAGACGTAAAAACAGCGAAAGCATTTTTTGCAAAATAGAATTATATTGAAATTTAATCTAAAATAATTATCGAATGGAATCTAAT
>CAJPKS010000235.1:0-2544 GCA_905371285.1 Haemophilus sp. HMSC068C11
CCATTAGAAAAATTGAGTTATATTGTTGTAATCGTTGATGAGTTTGCGGACTTAATGATGGTTGCAGGCAAACAAATTGAAGAGTTAATTGCTCGCTTAGCACAAAAAGCTCGTGCGATTGGTATCCACTTGATTTTAGCAACACAACGCCCTTCAGTAGATGTAATTACAGGATTAATTAAAGCTAATATCCCAAGCCGTATTGCCTTTACTGTGGCAAGCAAAATTGACTCTAGAACGATTCTGGATCAGGGCGGTGCAGAAGCCTTATTGGGCCGTGGTGATATGTTATATTCAGGACAAGGCTCTTCGGATCTTGTTCGTGTACATGGTGCCTTTATGAGTGATGATGAGGTGGCGCGTGTAGCAGATGATTGGCGTGCACGCGGTAAACCAAATTATATTGATGGCATTTTAGACGGCGCGGATGATGAAGATTCTGGTGAAAAATCAACGGCAAGCAGTGGCGATCTTGATGCATTATTTGATGAAGTCGTTGAGTTTGTATTAAGCACAGGCAATACCTCGACTTCTTATGTTCAACGTAAATTTAGTGTTGGGTTTAACCGAGCGGCTCGAATTATGGATCAGCTCGAAGAACAAGGTATTTTAGGTCCAATGAAAAATGGAAAACGAGAAATTTTAGCTCGACGTTCCGAATATTAATTCTCTTAAGTTTCACTTTACAAAAAGGAAAGTAGAATGAAAAAAACATTATTAAAAATGACCGCACTTACTGCACTGTTGAGTGCGAGTAGTTTTGCTTTTGCGGATGCGGCAGATGAGCTACAAAATCGCTTAAATCAAGTGACAGTATTAAGTGCTGATTTCTCTCAAACCGTGACTTCTGTTGGTGGTAAAAACGTTCAACAAGGAAGTGGAAAACTTCAAATTAAGCGACCAAATCTTTTCCGTATGGATACCAAATCACCACAAGAAACACAAATTATTGCAGATGGTAAAACCCTTTGGTATTACGATCCATTCGTGCAACAAGTTACCGCTCAATGGGTGAAGGATGCAGTCAATAATACACCCTTTGTACTTTTAACCAGTAACGATAAAAGCCACTGGAATCAATATTCAGTGACACAGAATGCGGATACCTTTGTGTTAAAACCAAAGGCGAAAAATAGCAATATTAAACAATTTGATATTCGTGTCGATGCAAATGGTGTGTTAAAAAATTTCAGCACTACAGAAAAAGATGGTCAAACCAATCTTTATGTATTGCGCAACATTACAAACCAAACCTTAGCGGATAGCTTATTCCAATTTAGCGTACCGAAAGGTGTAGAATTGGATGACCAACGTAAAGGTAAAAAATAATCCATAAGGTGTGAATGATAATTTTCACACCTTTTGCTTATTAAGGAAAGAATATGTCTAATCTTAATTTTGATTTTGCTGAAAATGACTTTCGCCCTTTAGCTGCCCGTATGCGTCCAACTAATTTGGAGCAATATTATGGGCAGACGCACTTAATTGGGGAAGGAAAGCCGCTTCGTAAAGCAATTCAAGCTGGGCATGTTCATTCTATGATTCTGTGGGGACCGCCGGGTACAGGTAAAACAACACTGGCGGAAATTATTGCTCATCGTATCAATGCAGAAGTTGAACGAATTTCAGCGGTAACAAGCGGCGTGAAAGAAATTCGAGAATCAATTGAACGAGCTAAACAAAATCGACTTGCAGATCGCCAAACGATTTTATTTGTGGATGAAGTGCATCGCTTTAACAAAAGCCAACAAGATGCGTTTTTGCCACATATTGAAGATGGGACGATTATTTTTATTGGTGCGACAACGGAAAATCCTTCCTTTGAATTAAATAATGCATTGCTTTCTCGTGCGAGAGTTTATCTACTCAAGTCATTGACAGTTGCTGAAATCGAACAAGTTCTACAACAGGCGATTTCTGATCCTGAGCGAGGATTAGGTAAAGAGCGGTTAGTTTTAGAAGAGAATTTGCTACAGGTATTAGCCGAATATGTGAATGGTGATGCGCGCCTGGCTTTAAACTGCCTTGAATTGATGGTGGATATGGCTCCTGAAACAGAAAACGGTAAAAAATTAGACCGCACTTTGTTGAAAGAAGTATTAGGTGAACGACAAGCGCGTTTTGATAAGCAAGGTGATCGCTTCTATGATTTGATTTCTGCTTTACATAAATCCATTCGTGGCTCGGCAGCCGATGCTGCACTTTATTGGTATGCACGAATTATTACCGCAGGTGGCGATCCTCTTTATGTTGCACGACGTTTATTAGCGATTGCCTCAGAAGATGTGGGCAATGCTGATCCAAGAGCAATGCAAGTAGCTCTCGCAGCTTGGGATTGTTTTACGAGAGTGGGCGCCTACGAAGGAGAACGGGCTATTGCGCAAGCCATTATTTATTTGGCCGTAGCGCCGAAGAGCAATGCAGTTTACAATGCATTTAATGCAGCAAAACAACATGCAAAAGAGTTTCCTGATTTTGATGTGCCGCCGCATTTACGTAATGCGCCAACGGCTTTAATGAAAGAATTAGGCTATGGTGCTGAAT